>CALHOU010000156.1 GCA_938035945.1 uncultured Granulosicoccaceae bacterium | reverse complement strand
GCCAACAAGATATTAACAACTGGGGTAACCCAGCGTTAGAGATCGATTATGTTCGGGTTTATAAAGCGAAGTAAATTTCGCCTTTAGTCTGCACTACTGAAGCCGTCGTTAGGATTTAACGGCGGCTTTTTTTGTTTTACGCTGTCTAGTCTTGAAGACTATCCAACCCTTTTATTTGTTTTTTTCGTAGCCCGCCAGCAGCTCAGTCACAAGCACACCATTTATCTTCATACCTTCCAAATTTGCGTCAGAGATCTCAACGTTTGCCATATTCAAATTCGTAAACGTTGCGCCTGATATGTTGATGTCGTTGAAAGTTGATTTACTTAGGTTGATATTCTCATAAGAGCTGCCCATCAAGTTTATGTTGTTAAAAACAGTAGACTCCATATTGCAATCTTTAAACTGAGCATGTTTCAGTACTGCCCAAAAATGAGCACCGGTTAAGTCAACACTGTGAAACTTCGAGCCAGACATATCGGCTTTGGAAAATTTATGTTCTTTGTATGTGTTATCTGCAAAGGGATTGTTGTTATCTGTCATAGTTTTCTCACAGTTAAGTTCTCGAGCACGCCGATCTAATAGCACTAGCGCCTTAGACCAAGCCATTGGGCTTAATCCATTCACAACGACTAGCTGATCGAGGGCTCTTGATAAGGGAATTGATTCAGATTTAGCAAGTTTCTTGGCGTCTTTTTTAACCGCCGCAACAGATCTTCCGGATGGAAAGATGAGGCTAAATTCTGTGGATTTCATTGGATGACTTCCCAATTACACATGCGGAAATGCCGACAATTCCACACCAAGTAAATGGAAAATACTGATAGTTAGCTACTGTGACCCTGAAGCGGTCTTCGTCACTACTCTGTGCGAGCGTTGTCGGCAGACTGGCGCTAAGCAGCACCAGCCCAAAGTCTGCCATAGTTAATTGTTGTGCGCAACTGGCCAGAAAATCTGACGCAATCCTACTAGTCCTTGACCTGTATCGAGCTAGAGGTACTAAGCTATGCACCAGAACAGCAGACTGGTATTCAAGCATGCGCGGCGATAAAATCAAATAGCTGCTTAAGTTTTTCTATTCACCCTATCCATCCGATAACATAATTACATCAGCTAACTTTTTCGCCGCATGATATTCATCATTACGCAGCTCCAGTGATCTCGACATTCGAAACAATGCCTTCCATAAAGCCCATGCTCTAGCTCTTTGCCAAGTGTGGTCATCAACAGTTAAGCTTGATTGAAACACCTTGCATGCGTTTTCCTCAAAGTACGTCCACGCCATAACCAGATCACAGGCAGGGTCACCTACCGCACAGTTACCAAAATCGATCACTGCCACCAGATGACCTTCGCGAACCAGAATGTTGGTTGCTTCGAGATCGCCGTGCACCCAAACCGATTTAGACAGCCATTGGGTATTGAGCGCGTTATTCCAGATAGACAGGGCGGTATCGACACAGATTTCGTTTTGTAGCAACACAGCGTTTGATCTCGTTTCTGCGTCGTACTCCGATAGGCTCCCACCTCGATAGTAGTTATGTCTACCCGGGACTGGACCGTCAGATGGTTCAATATCGTGTAACTCGCTAATGAATTGCGCTAGCGACTCGGCAAACTGTATTGAATCGGATCTATCATTCGCGTCAACATCGTCTCCTTCTATCCACCGGTAAACTGACCACGACCATGGATAACCATGCTCCGGACTTCCATGTGCCTGAACGAAAGGTATTGAAGTTGATAATCGTTCCGCCAGAAAAGGCAACCACCGCCTTTCCTTCATAACCTGTGGCGCATAGTGTTCAGCACTCGGCATTCTGACCAGTAGCTTCTGCCCCAGCCTGAAAGTTCGGTTGTCCCATCCGCTGCGCACCACAGGATTGATAGGCAGCCCTGACCATTGGGGGAACTGACTGTCAATCAACTTGCGTACGAGATCGGTATCTATATTCACGTCCGGCGATTCAGTTAACTCAGCCAATTTTTCGCCTGTGCAGTCTAATATGTTCGGCTATTTGCTCGGTGGCCATAGTTGATTCTGGGAAATCTCCCCATGTTGGCCACACATGCCATAAACCTTGCATGATAACTAATTCAACATCTCCATCAGCTGCACGAATTTTCTCTTTCAATCGAACAGAATCATCCAATACTAATTCGCTTTCATCCACATGAACCAATGTTGGAGGAAGGCCATGTAAGTCGGCGAACAACGGGGATATTTCAGGTGAATCCAATTTGGCCCCACCACAATACAACTGTGCGCAATGCTTTAAAACACTAAGCGATACAAGTAGGTCGCTCTTCGAATTGGCTGTTATAGAGTTACCTGAAAAACTCAAGTCGAGTGAGGGCGAAAGAAAAAAGCAGCTTAACGGCAAGCTTTTCTGTTTATCTCGCAGTTGTATTAAAGCGTTCAAAGCGAGAATAGCACCCGTTGAATCGGCACCAATGCTCAGCAGTGAAAATCGCGCATCGTCCAATACAGACTCGCAAACACCGATAACTTCGTTTATTGCCGTTGGATACGGGTGCTCTGGAGCAAGACTATAATCAACCGCAAGCACAGGGTATAGAGTTGCTTTCGCCAATCTACAACACCATTCCCGTGCTGTTTCAGCAGAGCCTTCCACCAGCCCACCACCGTGCAAATAAAGAATCAACTGGTCTGAATCTTTAACCTCGTTAGCTGCGTGCATAACACAACGCACGCCATTGAATTTGAATTCTTCAAATGTAACTCCTTCGGGAAGAGTCGCCGCTCGTGCAGCAGCGTCCCACGCCTTGCGCTTTTCAACAATCGGAAGTGTATCTAATTCGTCTACCGTTAGAGTTTGCTTAATCTGTTCGGCTGCAGCACTGATTTCTGTCATTCAGTATCTCCCACTCTATTATGCAAGTTACCATCGCCGTGCTATTGCCTTTGGAGTTTATCCGCACTCACTAAGCCTTTTATCTCGTTCACTTCAGTGAAAATGAACCGCCATCCGTACATTCAAACTCGTTCGAATTTAGATCGAAATACCCCGCGCAGAACTGGATGACACCCTTACCATCAACGAATAAGCTTTGATGGGCTTCATGCAATAGTGGAAATTGAAAGCTACTAAGTTGTTTTTCCAGAACTGCAGATGCCACGCTACGTTTACGCTTTCTATTGTTTGAATAAATATCATCTTCAGAACTAAGAAAAACCACAAGCGTAACCAAGGCATGGTAGTCACGCCCTAACCCACTGACAATTGATCGAAAATCGCTGCGTAAATTAGTTGCATCCCAAATAACTTTACCGTTAACTCTCAGCGACTTGCGCAGCAATTCTTTAGCATGCTGTATTATTCGGCCTCGGTTTTTTTGAGACTCTCGATCACCATTGAATTGCTCACGTAAATCATCTAATGAAATCAACTGATAACCTGGCAAATGCTTTGTGTGCCAACTGGTTTTTCCAGAACCGCTGGGACCACACAGTAATACTAAGTGCGAATGCTTATCCCGATGCTCGTATGAGGTGCCAATCGCCTCCGCAGCGAGGTTAATTTTCCCGGACTCCAATTGGTGTAGAGCGTGAGCGTAAACATAGTTCTGAACTGAGACCGATAAAGACTCTAGCGATGGTGCTAGTTCTGATCGAACATCCAGTGGTCTGCCCCAGACAGCATACTCCTGCGCGAATAGCCGAAATTCTTCAAGGTGTTGTAACTGAATATCAGGGTCGGAACAAATGCGCCCTTTTATGTCTGCAATTTCTAGCCAATACAGTAATTCTGTATCTGCTTGCCGCGCCAGAGAATAAAAACTGGATTTTGGTGCGTTCTTCAGCATAAGGCGCTTCGGTGCGTGATGCTCTCCGACTAAATTCAGAACACAAAATACCACCGAGAAAGAAAGCTCGAGCTTTGTAAGCTTAAACGCTAAGTACGATCGCCCATGTTCCGCATGTTGCGGTGAACCTACCCGCTCTATGCCATCAAGCTCAAACCGTGTCGTACGAACTGTTTTGCCGACATCATGCAACAATGCCGCAAGGATAAGCGCTTGCCGCTTAGGCCCTAGAATATGCTTTGCATCGTCCGCCAATAACCGGTAAAGCTCATCCAACACCATCCCTGTGTGAATATGAACATTACCTTCAGCATGCCATTCGCCATCTTGTTCGGTGTTTTTAAGATCAAGCAACCACTCGATATCGCCACCAAGAACATCGATGCACTCGTCAATTGTGGGCGTGCTTGTGTGACAAAGCGCGTGAAGCCATTCAGCTCTATTCATCGTCATAGCTTTTCAATCCATTGGGAATCACTTCACTATGCATCCAATGTTTTTCGGTGGTAACGTGATCGGCACGGACCCACTTAGAGACACTTTGTGCAAAATTCTCATATGCAAACGAATCCGCAACCCTCACAACGTAGCCTTCTTGCTTAGCCGTATCCAAACGCAGACCACTAATCAGGCTTTCGTTCCACAAGCCTTGATAGATGATAGGTACACAACGGACCTTCAACAACGTAAACCACTCTAGTGTTTCATCCCAACTCAAGCACACATTGTCAGCATTCCAAATAGAGAAACCATAAAAGTAGCTGTCTAACTTTTCATAAGCTATGGAGTGACGAGCAAATAAGTTTTCACCACAAATTCGCCAACCCTCTGGAATGTTATGCGCGAATTTAGCATGCCACTGCTTTACCCAGTCTCGTGAAGGGTGGTGTCGACTATCCAGAGAACGGGCATGGATATGATCACTATAAAGGCTCGTATTTTCACCATCCATCTTTTCGGTGACAACCACATTCAAGCCGGCAAAATGCGATACGCCTGTGTGACGCACATCATCGCTGGTAGCACCTGATGACCAGGGCAGATGTGGTGTTCGAGGATATTTGACGCGTGAATTCATGGGCTTTTGCTTTGATTGCTGATTCCAGAACCATTTAAAGTTCGGCTGCTTGTTACCAATCCAGAAGTAGAAAACTACTTAATACGACGTATCGCACAAGAGGTACAGGTTGGCCAATTTCACAGGTTTGTTAGGTTTCTCGAAGGATTAACCAATCTTAGGATTCCCTTATCCCAATCTGACCAATCATCTGTACCGTAATCTTTGAAGAAAACTTTGGCTTCTGCAAGTAAAGAAAGCACAGCTGTCTTTTCATGTTCAGGCCAAGCACTAAAATTATGATACTGAAGCGTCTCTAAAAGATGGTTTGGGTATAACTGCTCCACCAAGTACGGTGGGTACAATATCTCTAGTATGCGCGGCAGATAGTGTTTAATTGCTGCAGCACTCTCCCAATGATCACCGGTCTCCCAAAGCAGCTTTCTGCCCTTATCCATCTCTATCTGTCGAAGTGAAGTTGTCCTGTAGTACTCGATTTCTTGCTGATCGTAGCAATACGTACAGAACCCATTCATATCAGGATATTCGCTGAAGGTTAAGTAGACGTGTTCTATTTTTTCAGATAACGACATAACTTACTTGCTGATTCGGCAGTTTATTCAATTAACATTGCTGGCTAAACGAACCACATCGAAAACATGTATGACCGCTGTGGTCGGTTTGAACCCAATTAATATACATATGTATAGTCAGCTGGCTCAATATCCTATCAGCATTAAATTTTCTACCAAGCTGACGTTCGGATGATGTCTAAGGACGGCAGCATGGCCCCCGATGCTGACTAAATAGTCAGTTTGAACAGATACTACTTATAAAGATTAATTATTTTCTCAACATCCATTTCGATCCAGCTTATTGCTTCATCAGTATGCAGAAATTCGCTCACAGGCCGATAAGTTGTTCTGTAAAATTTCAGTTTTAATACTGCTAACTGGGCTAATCGAACACGCTCCGCACATTTTTCTAGCCGATCTTGGGAGCTGTCATGCTCTATCGCATGCCGCATTTCTTGCTCCCTTTTTAGGAGCATATTTATCTTCTTCCGATGATTGGCTATATATGCAGTCATCTTGTCCATCCACGTAAGGAGAAATTATTTTGTCCGACTAGGACATGTTGCTAGGCAGCGTGGTCCCAACAGCTGCCGCTTACGTCGCCGCCACTGCTTCTATTTCAAGCTTCCATTTGGTTTCTAGCAGTTGATAACATACCACAGTGATGGAGGGCTATTATCCTTTAGATATTTCATTCGCAACTGGATGTTAATCCTCATCAAATTCCGGGCTCGCAAGATAAGTCCGAAGTAAAACTACGATGGATTATGTCGCAGTATGGGCCTTGATTCGTGCTCCCACTAATGAAATTAAAAGTTTGCAATATCCGGTTTGGGCCGAAATTTGCCGTCCAATTGAGTATAGCCGAACGGCAAAAAAATCCCCATTGCTGCCATAGACTAATTGAGTGGCTTCATTCTTTTATCGTTGTTTTGAGCCCAAAAATAAATCCACTTTGATTCAAATTCTGCAGAACTAATCACTTCGCATTCAAAATCTTGATAGCGCATGTTTGTGTCGTGCCAAAAGCCATAATCAGACTCTGTGGGACCAGCTAGCACTGGCATATGACTTTCATTAACTCCTAGTTCACGCCATGGTATATCGTCATCATCAATTTCTATAAGCCAGTACGAGACCTGAGACATCTTGCCAATATAGTTGGAATTGGCTTCTAGCATCCGACCCATAAATACTGACAATTTTGACCGTTTCTCCCAGCCAGTCGCCATTTTTGTTTTTATAAATTTCAAAGCCCCTCCACTGAGATAGCTGAGTCATTCTATATCTGCATGGGGCCAAAAATTGCCGCCCAATAAAGTATAGTTGATCGGCAGGATCGTCCCCATTGCAGACCTGCACGCTGATGCTACTTCTGCTGCCAAGTAGGTACTATTTCAATAATTTCATCTTCGTTATTGGTCAAAAATTCTAACAGTTCTGACATACGATCCTTTATTTCAAATTTACCTTTGCGCCGATGCATCTTAAGATTTCCTAAGTCATCTGTTTGATATTGTTTTCTAACTCTCATATCAATTATTTGCATTACCCGCCCTTTACCCGAAGGTGCGATGGCAGATAACTCCAAAGGTAAAAACGGTTTAGAGCTTGCACAGATACTTCCGTTATAACCATCTACCTTGAAACCCGATTGTCCACCACCTTGAGGCCCAATTTTCTTACCAGATGCGTCGAAATTCTTAGAAAATTAGTAGTAATAGTCATACATCAGTAGATCTGAGTCTTCTTCTAATTTGCAAAAAACTATTGGCGAGACTAAAATAGTTTGAATAGGGTCTAGTCCATGAGGATCCTTTTTCAAAACCGTGCACTATGGAGAGCTTGCTAGGCTCCAACATGAAATTCCCAAACTCTCTACCTTCTTGCATGAATGGGGATTCTGTCCAGAGCATTGAAGAATCCCTTAAATTTTCCGCAAACTCGAATTCTGCATCACCACTTTTAATTAAAAATGACAACCAATAACTCCTTTTCTTGTTGCGTATAAAAATTTATATCATGCATGCGAAAAGTTGAGCAAATCATATTATTTTAGACGTCCGCTGTGGGCCGATTTCTGCACCAGCTAGACGATTAGTTTCGTCTGCTTACCTAATTCTAGTCGATTTCAGATTTCCCGATACTGTCGTTCGTATGGGCTAGAGGTAGGCAGCTTGGTCCCCATTGCGGGCGTTTATCTATTTGCCGTACAGTGAATATCAACTGCGGAATCAGAGTACTCAAATTGGATTGAATAACCTTCTTCTTCAATCGATTCGATCGCACTTGCTACAATCGCGAAGTAACGAACATAAAGTGCTTTTGACCACCAAGACTGAGTTTCAACAATAGCTGTATGAGCATACTGTTCATCTACGAGCTCTTCTATGTAATCTCCAATTCCTTTCTTTGCGAGACCTTTAATCGTGATTGTAAAGTTCTGACCCTTTGACGTTTTATCAAAAACTTTGCCCCAAAGGTTCCAGCTTGCTGCGTTAATTATGTGCTCATAAGCCATTCAACTAACATCCATTATAGGTCCGCTGTGGGCCGGTTTGAGCCCAATTAATATACATTATGTATAGTCAGCTTATTCAATATTATATCAGCATCGAATTATCTAAAAAGCGGACGCGTGGATGATGTCTACGGCTGGTAGCTTGGTCCCCGCTGTGGACAATCAACAATTAATAAGGCACGCTCTGTTGATGCTACACAAACGGTTCGATCTAATACATCGCAATTCATATGGTACAGCGCGAATCACCAACCAGTTCAACGTGGGCGAAGTAACAGCTGCTCCGATATACTAAACGAAATCAATAGCTCACTTTGAGATATGGCCGCATGAGATTTCCTAAGCTTAAACGAATCAATATCGATTCCGAACAGGAACTCGAAGTATGGCTTTCGAAAAATGCTGATACACACGAATCTTATTTGGTTGTGACTAATTCGGACAATTCGCACGCCAAACATGTCAGCAAAGAACGGCTGACGGAAATAATTGAACAACACGGTTGGAAATCTGGTGGCGCGTATACGGTGGGTACGTCAAAGTTGCGAGCTCACTTAATTTCTCGAGCCAAATAACTCAAGAGCCGGCGACTAAGCGAAAGAACGATGCGAATGACAGTGTAACGATTAAACTGAAAACAAAAACAGGCAAAGCCCAGGAGGAGAACAACAACGCAGCATAGGGAAAGTCGATTACGCTTGATTGTGTGTCAAAAAACTCGCCCTGAACGTTGTGACTAAAACCAACGAACAGAGCGGTTGACCCTACTGTGACAGACGCTGCCAGTGAAAGAAGAATTGATAGCCTTGCGCGTTTATTACTGCAAAGAATCAATCCAGTCACCAATTAACTTCAGCCCCGCTTTATCCACAAGGTGTGAAGACACGGGTGGCATACGACCACCTTCAATGATACTCATTCGATGCCAAACAATACTGCGCTCTTTACTGCCAGCAGCAATAATGCGTGGGTTTTCAATATTGAAACTGCCAGACTGCGGCCACACATCAATAGCTTTCATACCATCGTTGGTAACTTCAAATCGAAAGTCCATACCAGTAGGTGCGGCCCCGCGCGGTTGATGGCAAGTACTACAATTAACATCAAGGTATGCGCGTGCGCGCACTTCAAGGCTCGCTGATTCATCTTCAACCGGTGGCAACACTTTGTATTGTTCGGGGTTGCCGATATCATAGCTGAACATGGCAATATGATTTAACGCCCGCAGCTGATTATCAGTGCCGTTTGCGTAGGCAAAATCTGTATTTAACTGGCCCGTTTCCAAGCCCAACAAATAAGTCGCAGGTTCTGAGTGACACGATGAACAATCATTCGGACTTGGGTAGTCATAGCGTTGCTCACGAGCAGTACCGTCGTTTAAATTGATGGTGAGCTGTTCGGTTTGACGATCAGATAATAGCGTTGCTTCTGTTTGCTCTGTATTCCATCGGTAAGAATATCCTTGCCATCCTTGCGATGTGTTGTACATAACGCGGGTTTCTAAACGTCGAGCACTGCTCGGTGTGTTCTCGATCATTTCCATTTCAAAGTGCTTAACCGAAACCGTACCGAGCGGAAAGTTCCAATCGTTGTCAGAAAAGTCGATCTTCACATCGTCCGGTACACCTATCCAGCGTCGCTTAATCGCGCCATCCGACCAGAATGGATGACTTGGGGTGTATTCAACCAAACCAGATGACGGTGTTAGTGAGGATAGATCGGTGAATAGCCCTGTTTGCGATAAACTCTGCGGAAATTCAATGCTTGCTGTATTTTGCGCAAACTTAAATATGCCACCGTAGCGTGAAACAACAAGCACTTCACCCTCACGATTTTCACCAAAGCTGGTTGGCCCTTCTACCGTTGCAATGGATTCAACATTCGTGACAGTCTCACCATCGAGTGTTAAGGCTGTAATCTCACCACTATAAAAGTCGGAGAAAAGGTACTTGCCCTGCAAAGCGCCAACCGCACCACGATAAACATAGCCACCAATAACCGCTAGGCCTTGACTATGATCGTACTCATAAACAGGCGGTGTGAATGCAGAATCCGGCAATACGTTCAGGTTTGCTTCGTTAGGTCGAGTGCCTTCATACACGCGCCAACCATAGTTACCACCGGCTTTGACCAAACTGATTTCTTCTAGGTCTGCCTGACCAACATCGCCTAACCACATATCACCGGTCAAACGATCGAACGAAAATCGCCATGGGTTACGAAAGCCATACGCCCAAATTTCTGGTCGAACATTTTCTTCACCCACAAACGGGTTTGAATCTGGCACAAGATAAGCAACCGAATCATCGGGTGTATTCACATCAATTCGGATAATGCTACCGAGTAACGTGCTGCGATCTTGCGCGTTGTTAAATGGGTCGCCACCATCGCCACCATCGCCAAGACTGATGTAGAGAAAGTTATCCTTTCCGAAAGCCATCATGCCGCCATTGTGTGTTTCAAATGGTTGATCAATCGTCATTACGATTTTCGCTTTCGAATCATCGAGCTTATCGGTTTCACGATCCCATGGAAGGCGTGTGATGATTGATCGGTTAGTTTCCACTTGTGTGTGGTAGGTGTAGACGTATCGGTTCTCAACGAAATTAGGATCGAAGGCAAAGCCAAGAAGCCCTTGCTCGCCACTAACAATCGAAATTTTATCAGAGTAGTCAAGAATCTCTTGGACTTCGGTGACGTTGGGATCATCATTGAAAGCTTTAATTCGTCCAAACTGTTCAACCACTATCATGCGGTTCTCACCTGGCACGTCGTCAACGAGCAGCGCTTCTTGGAAGCGTAAGTTTGGGTATACATTTACCAATTGGAAGTCACCCAAACTCACACCATCGATAGGCAGATTAAGGTCGTTAAGTGATGCGCGTTGGGTCAAACCAAACTCACCATTTGGCGCTGGTGTGACCACCGGGTCTACTACGGGTGGGGTGACGGTGTCACCACCTGTCATGGGTTCTTGCGGCAAAGAATCGGTTGGTTCACTTTCGGTAGTGGTGCCACCGACTGTTGGGTCTTGGTCATCAGTACGGTCACTACACGCAGCGACGGATACACTCAAAGCAATGAGCAAAGGGAATGAGTAAAAATTTGACATAAAAAGAGTGATTCGCAAGAACAGGGTTAACGCCGGCAAATAGCCCGCTTAAGATTAGTACGAATATAATATCAGGGTGGTTTTATAGTTGGCTTATTATCCTTTAATGTGACCCACTTACCTATTTGTAACCGTCTGAAATTGCAAGGTTTAACAGCTTGCCTAGCAATTCACAAAGTCTGTGAATGAAGACTTAAAAGCCGTCTTCCGGGTCGTTCGTTAATTGCCTCAGCATACCCTCATAATTATTAAGGAATTGTTTGGTGATTTTGTAATGCTCTGTATCTTCATAAGATGTTTGTTCCATCCCGGTATCTAGCAAAGAATATATGTGAGCATTTGGGTAGGCCATGATAATGGGCGAGTGCGTGGCTATGATGAACTGACTACCCTGCTTCACCAAGTCATTCATTCGAGCCAACATAGTCAGTTGACGCGATGGCGACAATGCTGCCTCAGGCTCATCAAGAAGGTACAGAGAAGAGCCCGAAAAGCGATTGAGTAACAGTGCCATAAAAGACTCACCATGAGACTGTTCATGCAATTGCCGTTCACCGTAGTAGCTGCTGATTTTTGGTCCAGCGGGGTATTCGATTTCAACGTCCAAAGCTTCAATTTCAGTGGCGACATTGAAAAAACTCTCAGCGCGTAAGAAATAACCATCACGCGGTTTCTTAATACCTCGAGACAAGCGTAAGTATTCGCTGAGCACGGAGTGAGAGTCGCGCGTGCTGAACGCAAAATTTTTCGAGCCGCCTTCGGGATTGAATCCTGCCGCCACGGCTATGGCTTCTAGCAAGGTTGACTTACCCGAACCATTTTCACCAACAAGGAACGTAACCTTGGGGTGCATGCGCACGCTTTCTAAATATTTTACTGCCGGCAAGTTAAAGGGATAGCACGAAAAGTCGGCTACTTTTTCGCGCTTTAACTTTACATCGATTATGAATTGTTCGCTAAGCATAGGCTCTAATTAATCCATCAACCATTCGTGCGCGACTTCATTTATGCGGATAATTGCCTGATTCTTTAATTTTCGTTCTGGTGTGATGGCATAGAAAGTCTCAGTGACTCCATCTGCTACGCCAATAAGCTGTGCGTTATACATATTTTCTATTTCAGCACGTATGGCTGCTGGTGCAGGAAAGACGCCCTTACCTGCAGCACCAAACATTTTTAACAAAGCCACATCATCGAACTCGGCCACCACATTCGGCTTAACATCAATGTTTGCAAACCACTCTGTCAGATTACGTCGTAAGGTTGTATCAGCAACAGGTAACAAGAACGCCGAATTATCCAATGAGTGAGGAAAGTTGTTCTTTAACTTTCTAGCCCGCTTCTTTTGCACGAACAACCCAACTTCACTTTTTCCAAGCGAATGGTTAAACGCCTTTATGCCCAAGCCCGAAGGCAGCACTCGGTCAGATAGAACAACGTCGATCTTGTGCAAAGCCAATTCACCGAGCAGTGTATCTAAACTGCCTTCCAGACAAATCGGCTTTACGGGCGTTTCCATGGTTAGCAAGGGTTCTAGAATCCGATACGCGATTAGCTTTGGTATTGAATCCACTATACCGATAGTTACAGATCTAGGACTATTGGGGCGCTGCTCTTTTACCTGCTGTGCGAGCTCTGCTCCAAGTGAAAAAATTTCATCCGCATAACCCTTAACGAGCTGACCAGTGTCAGAAAGCTCCAAGCCGCGGCCGACTCGATGAAAAAGCGGATCGCCCACATGCGCTTCTAATA
>CALHOU010000155.1 GCA_938035945.1 uncultured Granulosicoccaceae bacterium | reverse complement strand
TGCTCAGCGATTGATGATAATCCTGATCGGATGTTGGTCCACGCTTGTTCTGCGCCAAGCGATAGGCTTGCCGGTCCGGTTTGTGATGATGCAACTACGTTTCCGTGGCTGTCAAATGCCGCCAAGCGGCAATTGCTACCGCCGCCATCAACAGTAATAGTCAGGTTTTGCTTGCTCAATTTGTATTATCTAGCGCTGGGTAAGAGGCACTGAATTGGTATTGTATCTTTTAAAGTAAACCGGATACAATCGAAATCTCAACAATGAAAAAAGCACAAGGAGAGAGGAATGAGAGTTACTGCGTTTAAGTCCGCATTAGCGGCAGTCACACTTTGTCTTAGCGGTACCGCCGTTGCGGAAAAAGTAGTGATCTCAATAGAAAGTTGGCGAGCAGAGGACCAAGCCATTTGGGATGATCTTATCTTGCCAGTATTTGAAGCACAAAACCCCGATATAGATGTTCAATTCAAACCGACTACCGCAACTGAATACAACGCTGCACTGAATGCGCGACTTGCCGGTGGTACTGCGGGCGATATCATCACTTGTCGACCTTTCGATAATGCCTTAGCAATGTATGACGCTGGCAGTCTTGCCGATATCAAAGGCCTGGAAGGCTTGTCCAACTTCTCCGATGTTGCAAAAGCTGCGTGGTCCACTGATGCTGGTGATGCAACTTTCTGTGTACCAATGGCGTCTGTTATTCATGCGTTTATGTACAACAAAGATGCGTTTGCTGAATTAAAACTTGAAGTACCAACTACAGAAGCTGAATTCTATGCCGTGTTGGATGCCATTAAAGCCGATGGCACGTATGTCCCTATGGCTATGGGAACAAAGGATGCGTGGGAAGCCGCAACGATGGGCTATACCAATGTTGGTCCTGCCTACTGGGGTGGTGAAGAAGGTCGATTGGGATTAATTAGCGGTGATGCAAAGTTCACTGACGAAGGTTTTGTTGAAGGCTTTCGACAAATGGCAAAATGGACTCCCTACCTAGGAAACGGTTTTCAGGCACAAGGTTATACCGATAGCCAAAATTTGTTTACGCTAGGGCGCGCAGCAATTTACCCAACAGGTTCCTGGGAGATAACAGGTTTTCAAGAGAACGCTGACTTTGAGCTAGGCGCATTCGCTCCACCAAAGAAAGATGCTGACAGCGCTTGCTATATTAGTGATCACACGGATATTGGTATCGGCATGAACGCAGCAACCAAGAACAAAGAGCAAGTAATGAAGTTCTTGGCTTGGACGACGTCTGCTGAATTCGCTGAATTGCTGACAAATGCAGCTCCTGGTTTCTTTTCCTTATCGCAACACGATATCAATGTTGAAAACGCTTTGGCGCAGGAATTTGTCGCAATGCGAGGTCAGTGTGAAGCAACTATTCGAGTAGCTCATCAAATCCTTTCACGAGGCGAACCTGCACTGGGTAACCAGCTTTGGACAATAACGGCGAATGTCATAAACGGGTCATTGAGCCCTGAAGATGCAGGCAAAGAAGCGCAAGCAAACCTTGATGGTTGGTATAAGCCTTAAATCGTTGGTTGTCGTTTAATCCATTCATTTTGTTTACTAAAAAACGGCGGCCTGTGAACCTTGCAGGCCGCTATGTATTCTTTATCAATATCGCTTATGGAGTAGTGCGTTGAGTCAATCCGTTTCAACGACTTCAAACGAAGTGAAAAAACCTTGGCGTTTCTACATTTTTGTTTTCCTGGCTCCTGCCACGTTCATCTATACCGTTTTTGCTATCTATCCCATCATTGAATCTTTACGTTTATCACTGTACCAAGCAGGTGATGATGAAGGCGTGTTTGTAGGCTTGGCAAATTACGCCCGGCTTGTTTCTGAGCCTTACTGGGCCGAGCAATTTTGGAATGCGTTTAAGAATAATGTATTGCTGTTTGCCATGCATATGCTCATACAGAACCCAATTGCACTTGCATTAGCAGCGTTGCTAAGTGTGCCCACGCTAAGAGGGGCGGCTACCTATCGAACCATCTTTTTTCTGCCGACATTGCTGTCCGTCGTTGTAGTGGGGTTTATATGGCAATTAATTTTGTCGCCTTTATGGGGAGTAACGCCTGCTTTTATGAATTGGATAGGTATGGGTAGTTTTTTCAAGCCTTGGTTAGGTTTGGAAAGTTCTGCGTTAATCACTGTGACACTGATTTCTATTTGGCAGTATGTAGGCATACCGCTCATGCTTTTTTACGCAGCTTTACTCAACGTACCAGAAGAAACGATAGAAGCAGCCCGTATTGATGGGTTGAATGGTTGGTGGATTTTTTGGAAGGTGAAACTGCCGCTGATCTTACCGTCGTTAGGTTTGGTTGGCATTCTTACTTACATTGGCAATTTTACAGCTAGTTTTGACCTTATCTATTCAATTCAAGGTGGGCTAGCGGGTCCTAACTACAGTACCGATGTTATGGGTACATTTTTATTCAGAACGTTTTTCGGTTTTCAAGCCCAACTTGGCGATGTGCATATGGGGGCTACGGTCGCGTCAGCCTTGTTCTTCATTATATTGATCGGTGTAAGTCTGTATCTATTCGGTGTGCAACGTCGATTGCAAAGGTATGACAGCTAATGCTGATTCGAGAACGAATTTCTAGCGTTGGTATTCATCTAATTTTGATTGCTTACTCATTGCTAGCGCTATTTCCTTTGGGATTGGTTGTTATCAATAGCCTCAAATCAAAGAAGGCGATCTTTAGAGACCCTGTTGGTATGCCAATAGGTGATGCTTTTTCATGGAAGGGCTACGACAGCGTGCTAACCAACAGTGATTTTCCAATGTACTTTGGAAATAGCTTAATCGTGACCTGTGTGTCATTGTTTTTCATACTGTTGTTCGGTGCGATGGCGTCCCACGCGCTATCTGAATACCGTTTTCGAGGTGATACGTTTATTGGTTTGTACTTGATTTTGGGCATCATGGTCCCTATCAGGCTCGGCACTGTTGCTTTGCTGCAGCTGATTGTAGACTTGAATTTAGCGAATACTTTGACAGCCCTTATATTGGTGTATACCGCGCAGGGCTTACCCATAGCGATATTTATATTTACGGAGTTTCTGCGATCGGTTTCGCGTGAAATAAAAGACAGCGCGCGAATAGACGGTCTTTCGGAGTACAGAATATTTTTTGAAGTGGTAATACCGCTGGTTCGGCCAGTGATTGCAACGGTTGCGGTGTTCTCCATGATCCCCATTTGGAATGATCTGTGGTTTCCATTGATTTTGTCACCCGGTGATGAAACTCGTACTGTCACTTTAGGTGTACAACAATTTATTGGTCAGTACACCGTTAACTGGGGCGCTGTGTTGGCTTCGCTTTCGGTCGCAATTTTGCCGGTGCTCATTATGTATATCATTTTTTCCAAACATTTAATTCGGGGTATTACCTCGGGTGCGGTAAAGGGTTAGCCATGGCAACGCTTGAATTAAGTGGTGTAAAAAAGTCTTTTGGTGATGTGGGTGTCATCAAAGACATTAACCTGCAAGTGCAAGATGGCGAGCTTATTGTGTTTGTCGGTCCTAGCGGTTGTGGCAAATCAACCTTGTTGCGCATGATTGCAGGCTTGGAAACGGTTTCAGCCGGTTCTATATCGATTGCCGGCAATCGAGTAGATCACTTACCGCCGGCGCGTCGTGGTATTGCCATGGTGTTTCAATCTTATGCGCTGTATCCGCATAAAGATGTGCGTGGAAATCTTGGTTTTGCCTTAAAACATGCGGGTGTACCGGCAGCGGAAATTAATCAGCGCGTGTCTAAGGCTGCGGAGATTCTAGAACTTGAGCCTTTAATGGAACGAAAACCCAGGGAATTGTCGGGTGGGCAACGGCAGCGTGTGGCGATTGGGCGAGCCATCGTGCGAGAACCGGATGTGTTTTTATTCGATGAACCATTATCAAACCTTGACGCCGCTCTACGCGTTCATATGCGCGTTGAAATCCTGAAACTACATCAGCGCTTGGGTAACACCATGGTGTACGTCACGCACGATCAAGTAGAAGCCATGACCTTGGCAGATCGAATTGTCGTTATTCGAGATGGTGAAGTGGAGCAGGTAGGTACACCTCTTGAGCTATACCGACATCCCGCAAATGCTTTCGTCGCAGGCTTTATAGGATCTCCTGCGATGAATCTGCTAGACGCTCAATGCGTTGGCGATAAAGTGCTTGTGGGTGATCAGCCGATTTGTGCGGCAAACGGGGTAGCAGGCGCGGTTCAACTCGGTATCCGCCCAGAGCACCTTTCATTAAGTGAAGAGGGTGTGTTGAAGGGAACGGTTAGCGTGTTCGAGCATTTGGGGGGTGAATCTTTTGTACATCTACAACTCCCCGATGAGCAAACTTTCGTCGCCAAACTTGATGGTGAGTTGAGTATTACACCTGGGCAAACGTATTCTCTTAGCGTAAAGCCTGAGCATTGCCATGTGTTTGATACGCATGGACATAGGATCAATAACTAGTTGATACAACCAACTAGCAAAGAAAATACAGCCAAAACAAGTGCGGAATCAAATGTCCAGAATAAAAGGCTTTCACAATATGTCGATTGCGCAAAGGCGTGCCAGGCTTTGCCTTGAAACTGGTGTAAGTTCTGCGCTTATTGAACACATGAATTCAGTCGACGACGAGTTAACCCTAACTGCTGATCGGCTAGTTGAAAACGTTATTGGAACGTATCAACTACCTTTGGGTATTGCTACGAACCTGATAGTCGACAATGAACCGGTGCTTGTGCCTATGGTTACAGAGGAATCGTCTGTGGTTGCGGCTGTGTGCAACGGGGCAAAACAGTGTGTTGAATCAGGTGGTGTGAAAACGGCACACGAAGGGCTTGGCATGATAGGCCAAATACAGGTTTTGGAATTGAGTGACCCACAAGCAACAGCAGGTGATTTGCAGGAACGGCTTGATGAGATAAAGTCAATTTGTAATGCCTGTGACCCAAAGCTAGTTGAGCTTGGTGGTGGACTCAAAGCTATTCATACCAGAGTGATAGGCACAGAAAAAAACCAACAGTTGGTTGTGCACCTGATTGTCAACACCTTAGATGCGATGGGTGCTAATGCGGTGAATACGATGTCCGAAACGCTGGCACCGTACATAGAAAAATGGAGTGGTGGCAGGGTTGGATTGAAAATTTTATCCAACTTGGCCGACGAAAGAATAACGAGCGCTACTGCTTGTTGGCACGCCGATATCATCGGTGGTGAGGGCGTAGTTGATGCCATTGTTCAAGCTGGCGAATTTTCTCGGTTAGACCCATACCGTGCAACCACTCACAATAAAGGCGTTATGAACGGCGTAACTGCAGTCGTGCAAGCCACTGGCAACGACACACGAGCGGTCGAAGCAGGTGCCCATGCCTACGCCGCGCGTTCTGGGCAGTACTCACCGTTAACGCTTTGGGAAAAAGATGACGCTGGTCACTTGCGAGGCAAGATTGAGCTGCCAATGGCTGTGGGGATTGTTGGTGGCGCGACCCGCGCGCACCCATCGGCACAAATGTGTTTACAGATTATGAACATTGACAATGCAAAACGCTTAGCAAGTATTATCACAGCCGTTGGTTTAGTCCAAAATTTCTCTGCTCTAAAAGCCCTCGCTACGGAGGGTATACAGCGTGGTCATATGGCGTTGCATGCGAAAAATATTGCGATTGCCGCTGGCGCTACCGGCGAGCTTATCGATTCGATAGCCACTAAAATGATTGAACTGGGAACAATTAGAGAAGATATCGCCATTGAATTGCTCAAAGGGAAGTAGCTTACTGCCTTGGTAAGTGAATGTAGGAGGTAAGTAGCAAGGCGACAAACACGATGTTGATAATATTAAGAATGATTGGGTCTTTATGGGCCGCGTGAGCAATAATAGCTGTAATTAAATATAAGCCAACACCGGCATAAGCCCATTCTTTCATTTGTATGGGTATCTTTGGTAGCAATAGTGCTGGAATTGCCAGGAATTTCAGGACAGCGAGCTCGACTCTGAAAAAATCAGGAAATCCGAGTTCGCGTACACCGATAATAGTATTTTCATGAAACAGATAGCTTAAGGCACTGGCCGCTAACATCAAACTGATTAAAACTGTGGGTATCCAATACAACATAAGTCATTAATCCATACTGTGTAAGCTGAACGAATATAGCCAGAAAGCCGTTTTATTTTTCATTGCGGCGTGTGCCGTAATTGGATTCTTTAGCGTGTTTTGGATTAAGAAAACGTTTATTCGAAGGCGGAAACTTATCAAAATGCAATGCCGGACGAATCGGTCTTCTTATTAACTCACCACCACAGTTGGGGCAGGTGTGAGTAAAATTTACTTCCGCACATTGCACGCAAAAAGTGCATTCGAAGCTACAAATTCGCGCATCCTTGTCGTCGGGCGCAAGTGAAATATCGCAGCATTCGCAGTTGGGCTTTAGTAGCAGCATAGGCAGATTAAGCACGTATCCAGTTATATTCAATTTGCTTGGCTGTGCGCTCGGCTAAGTCAAGTCCATAAAAACGTTCAACTAAGTGCAACGCCATATCAATGCCAGAGCTGAGCCCGGCAGCGGTTACCACATTCCCGTTATCAACCCAACGTGTGTCTTTTTGCCCTGGTTTAAGATCGAAGCGATCAGCCATTAAATCGATATCTTCAAAATGCGTGGTCCAGTCAGAGTCGTTGACCAAGCCAGCTTGTGCCAGTAGAAACGCCCCAGTGCACACACTGGCGACCAGTTTTTCGTTGCCGGGTTGATTCGCAAATAACGAGATTGCCTGAACGAGTTCTTCATTCGCAATAGCCAATTCGATATCTATAGTGCCAGGTACGATTAAAACATCACTGCTCATCGCCTCTTGGAGGGACGTGTGCGGAATTAAGCCCATGCCGCCGTAGGAGGGCACTGGTTGTCCATCCAGAGTGACCGTGCGAACCTGAAAGCTGTTTTCGCTCTCATCTCGAGCCATTAATCGGCTAGCGGTCAGAAAAACCTCGTAGGGGCCGCCGGAATCGAGTAAATCGACGTCCCGGTACAATAATATGGCAACATTCATGGCACTATTATGCCAGTTGAAAGCCTCGGAATAATCAATAACGATAGTTGTAATGCGTTTTGCGCAACGCAGTGCACCGAATATGTCGATTTACGCAACGCTCACAACCCTTTATTATTCCGGCCGTACATTCGTTTTAACTAATTTTTCGGAGACTCCGTCATGGGGCAAAACTACTTCAATTCACTTCCACTAAGGCTTCAACTTGAAGAGCTTGGTAAATGCCGATTTATGCAAGCCGAAGAGTTTGCTGATGGCGTGAAATACATTCGTGGCAAAAAGATTGTGATCATCGGTTGCGGTGCGCAAGGCTTAAATCAAGGTCTTAATTTACGGGACTCTGGTTTGGACGTGAGCTATGCACTGCGCCAAGCGGCGATTGATGAAAAGCGCCAGTCGTTTCAAAATGCATCAGACAACGGCTTCAACGTTGGCACGTACGAAGAGCTTATTCCCGATGCCGATATCGTTATGAACCTGACCCCAGATAAGCAACACACCAATGTTGTTGAGACGGTTATGCCGATGATGAAGAAGGGTGCAACGCTGGATTATGCGCACGGATTTAACTTGGTTGAAGAAGGTATGCAAATCAACAAAGACATCACGGTTGTGATGATGTGTCCCAAGTGCCCAGGCTCAGAAGTGCGCGCTGAATACGTTCGTGGTTTTGGTGTGCCAACACTGATTGCAGTACACCGTGAAAACGATCCAAATGGTGATGGTCTTAAAATCGCTAAAGCACTTGCCGCTGGTACGGGTGGCCATCGCGCTGGTGTGTTGGAGTCGTCTCCTATTGCAGAAGTAAAATCTGATTTGATGGGTGAGCAAACCATTTTATGTGGCGTGTTACAAACAGGCTCACTGCTTTGCTACAACAAAATGATCGAAGAGGGTGTGGACGCGCCCTATGCTGCCAAGCTCGTTCAAAACGGCTGGGAAGTGGTTACCGAAGCGTTGAAGCATGGCGGTATAACCACCATGATGGACAGACTATCCAACCCTGCAAAAATTCGTGCATACGAATTGTCTGAGCAGATGAAAGATATTTTGCGTCCTTTATTCCAAAAGCATCAAGACGACATCATGTCTGGGCATTTCTCTAGCACCATGATGGCGGATTGGGCTAACGATGATGTGAACCTGCTTAAATGGCGTGCAGAAACCGGTGAAACGGCATTTGAAAAGCAAGCTATCTCTACCGATGATATTGCAGAGCAAGAGTATTTTGATCACGGTATTCTGATGGTTGCAATGATTCGTACCGGTGTTGAACTTGCGTTTGAAACAATGGTAGAAGCCGGGATTATTGCTGACTCTGCATACTACGAGTCACTGCACGAAACTCCGCTTATCGCCAACTTGATTGCGCGTCGTAAGTTGTACGAAATGAACGTGGTGATCTCGGACACGGCTGAGTATGGCTGCTACTTGTTTGATCAAGCTGCGCGTCCGTTATTGGAAAAAGAGCTCATGCCTAATATCAAAGCTGATGTTATAGGTAAAGGGCTACAAACCAACGACATGAGTGTTGATAACAGACAGCTGGTTCAGATCAATGACGCGATTCGTAACCATCCAATCGAGCAAGTAGGGTCTCGCTTGCGTGGTCACATGACGGGCATGAAAGCCATCGTGTAAATTAGCATGAAATAGCGGTGGACTCGATTCGTTTCGGGTCCGCCGTCGTTTATTACCTCTGCAAGACGACTATTCGGTCATCTCAAGTTTCAGCCAAATCAGCTATTCCATATTTCACTGGCTTTTCTGGTGTTTTTTGTTTTATTGTTTGCTCTTTATCATCATGTAGGAATTCACTATGCGCGCAGGTGTTGTTGGTATTGGCGATATGGGTAGCGGACTGGCTAAAAATTTGATGCAAAACGGGTTTGAGACCGCCGGTTGGGATATCGACCCTAAGCGTATGGATGCGTTTGTAAAAGCTGGTGGAAACGGTTGTGCGCATTCGGCCGAAGTGGGTCAAAACGCCGATGTTGTTTTTATAATGGTGATGAACGGTGACGAAGTCAATGATGTCGTATTTGGCGAGAACGGGCTAGCTTCGACGATGGCAGATGGTTCAGCGATTGTATTAAGCGCCACAATAAAACCTTCAGAAGCGCAGGCACTGGGCAAGGCTATGAAGGATACGAACATTCACCTTATCGACAGTCCGGTCTCTGGTGGATTCCCTGGCGCGCAGAACGGCACCTTAACGCTTATGACATCGGCAACAGACAAAGTGTTAAGTGATTTCAAACCTGCCTTGGACGCGGTATCTGCAAATATTCATCACGTGGGAACTGAACCCGGTGCCGGTCAAACGGTTAAAGCTTGCTTACAATCGCTAATTGGCTCGATGTTTTCTGCAACGTTTGAGGCGGCTGTGTTGGCTGCAAAAGCCGGTGTGAGCGGAGAAGTTATTTACAACGTTTTTTCAACTTCAAGTGCAGGCAGCGTTATTACGAATACATCGCTGGAGAATATTATTGACCGTAAATTCGAAGGGACTGGCAGCCATATTTCAACCATGCATAAGGACCTTACAATATCCTTAGCTCTGGCTCAAGATCTTGGTGTGCCGATGCACACAGCCGCCGCGGCCATGCAGTTATTTCACGCAGGGAAAACTAAACATCCAGAAGGGGATAATTGGGTGGTTACTCGGGTGATAGAAGAAATCGTTGGTGCTGAACTGCATCGCTAACAACCATACGCGATTAATGAAATAGGGCAGTTCTATTGCAGAACTGCCCCGAATTGGTTTAGTTGGTTGTAGCTTCGTCGATTTCTTTGATAGGAAATTCACGCATGAATTCCACTAGTTCATCAGAACCCAGATCGCTTGATTCCACTTTTAGAGTAGCACCACTTTTTAGTTGTACCGTTAGTGCACCTTTCCCACCTTCATCGGATACGATAACCGTGCGGCGTTGAATGCGAATTTTTTTACCGCCTGGTGCGCCTGCACCTTCGAGCGCACCGAATAATTTACCCAATTCCCCAAGACCACCTAATGCGCCACCAGCACCGCCTGTGGTAACAAGGCTTACGGTCAATTTATCGCCATCTTGGGTGTACACACGTTCAACAGTTGAGATGCCCATGATGCTTTCATTTTTAATATCTCCACCGACATAGCCTTGAAGTTCATCCGGCAATAGAGAGAGTTTAATTTCCTCTTTAAGTTGTTGCAGACCGGTGAGGCACCAGCTAGCTTCTTCGAGCGCACCTTCAAGATCATCTTCTTCGGTAATCAAACGAGCTGCTTCCTTGCAGGCATCGGCCGCTTCATCTACAGCGTTTGCATGTGCTGTGGTCGCTAACATCAACGATGTTGTCAAAACGGTAGCTATAGCAGTGGTGATGAGTGGGCCTTGCAAATTTCTGTTTTTCATGCTGAATATCCTTTGTGTAGATACGGTTATTAGAACATGGATTCGTGGCAGTCGATATCGTATGGTTGGGGTACGCGCACGCCATCAACAGAAATAGTAAGAGCTGCGATAGAATCAATTCTCATTGTGTAGTGTGGTATCGAGCATGAGAAATGGAATAACAGAGTTGGGAGCACGAACCAATAGCGTTCTAGATCCTCTGAGTATGGAAGATTTCTTCTCTATCTACTGGGAAAGAAGCCCAGTTCATATTGCTCGATCTGATGTAAATCCGTTTAACGCACTCATATCGATAACAGCTATTGAGGAATTGTTATCCACCAACGATCTGCATTTTCCCACGGTTCAGCTCACGCAAACGGGACAGACTATTTCGGTGGCGGAATACACCGACGAGAACAGTAAAATTGTTGCTAACCGAGTGGCTGATCGTTTTCAGCAGGGCAGTACTATAGTTCTCTCACAGGCACAGAACCTAAGAGCGGAACTTATGCACTTGTGTCGTCAGGTGCAAGTTAGCTTTGGTATGCGATGTCAAACCAATGTTTATTTATCACCTGCGGGTAACCAAGGGTTCAATCCGCATTTTGATACGCATGATGTATTTATCTTACAAGTGAGTGGAAAAAAAACGTTTAACTTTTATTCTGGTGGGGAGCACTTGCCCACATCTGCTGATCGATTTAATAGCGACGTACATAAAGTAGGAGATAAAACCGAAGCAATTGAACTTAGTGCAGGGGATACCTTGTATATCCCGCGTGGTATGGTGCATGATGCGGTCGCGGATGATCAAGAGGCATCGTTGCATATCACATTGGGCGTATATCCCATATTAATACACGAACTATTATCAGAAGTTTTGCAGGTCGGTGTTTCTCGTAACATAGAACTGCGTAAAGCACTGCCGCAGCGAGTTTGGCGTGGTCAGGATGATGCCGGTCAACTGCCTGAAAGTTTAATTGATATCACTAAAGAGCTGTTGGCCGTCGACATAGTCGATGAAGCGCTTGGCAGATTGCGTGATGGCCTTGCTTTAAACGCAATACCCAACTTGACTGGTGCGCTTAACTCAATTGCCACGTTTAGTGACTCTGATCAGATAGCTGTTAATGAATATTTCGTGGTACAGGCTGAGCGTCAATCGAATGTTTTTCTGCTTCGTCTGCACGGTTCGGTGCTTGAGTTTGAAGATAGGTTTGCAGATGCTGTTGAATGGCTATTGAGCAATAATTCGGCAAAGATCAGTGCACTGCCCAATTTGGACTCAGCTCAACGGCAGGCTTTGGTGTCAAAGCTAATGGAAAGCCGCGTAATCAGGCTGTTGTAGACGCGCTATCAAGACTGACACGTATTGTATATTGACAGCAAGCGTGCTGGTTGTTAGCTTGGTAGCGATGCCTAACGGAGACGATTCATGCAAGATTCAGATAAAGATGCGCTCACCAGTCGAGATAAGGCCGGTCGCCGCCAATTTATTCGCCGTGGAGCAGCCTTTGTCGCGGTGGGTGGGCTAATGAGTACTTCTCAATCGGTGTACGCTGACGATTGTGACCGAGCGCAGGTAGGTGAAAAGAACGCGCAAGCGCCAGGCACCGATAGCGACACGGGTTCATCGGCAGACCCAACCGGCTGTGGCCGTAAACCGGAAAAGCCAAAAATTTCGCAGGCTCCTAGCACTTCCAATATAAACCAGAACATGAAAGTGAAAAAGATCAAAGCCTGAATCAACACTCCTCTGCCATGACCAACAAGATTGACCCCACACGCCGCAAGCTAGCGGCGGCTTTTGTGTTCACGCCGCTTTTTCTATCGGGCTGTAACAAACCGCTAAAAAAACAAGCGACAGCGGTATCGGCAAATGCAAACTCGCGACAAGCTTTTTCCGGGTATGAGGAAATCTTTCCCGCTGTAGACGTTCGGCCAGTGTCAGGCCTCAACCGCACGAATAAAGTCGATCTTTTACATTTTTGCGGTTTCACCTGTCAGCCCTGTTATCGGTTTGAATCTCACGTGGCGCGATGGCTGATAAAGAACCGAGATAGGGTTAATTACGTTCGAGTGGCTCCAGCGTTGAATCCTTCCTGGGAGAACCCCTCGCGTCTATTTTACGCGCTACAACAGTTTGATCTGCTCGATAAGCTGTACGCACCCGTGGCGCAAATGGCAAACATCGACGCCACCTTCGTAACGGACAAGCGCAAAGCCGCGCAACGAATCAAGTATCTAGCGCCAGAAATAGACGAGGAACAATTTCTAAAGACCATGGATTCGTATGCGGTGAACACGAGCATGTGGAAAGCAATCGACTTGGGATCACGAGCAGGTTTAACGTCGATTCCCAACCTCGTCATTAATGGTAAGTATCGTGTTCGACCAATTCCGTCACGCGGGGTTGACAGGCGAGAAGTGATGAAAGTTGTTGACACGTTGGTCTCTCGTGAATCTATCTGAGCTTCGTCACTAATGAAACAGGAAGTCAAAGCACTGTTATTTGATGTGTTCGGTACCGTCGTTGATTGGCGTGGATCGATTACCCGCGAGATGAATTCGTTTGGCGTTACCCACAATATTGATAAAGACTGGCAACAGTTTGCGCTTGATTGGCGAGCACTTTATCAGCCTGCGATGGAGAATATCCGTTCCGGTAACCGCGGCTATGTAAAGCTAGATGAACTGCATCGTGAGAACCTAGCACTTCTGGTTGACGGCTACGGGCTGAGCCACTTAGATGCGCATCAGCTTAATCACATCAATAGAGTCTGGCATCGTTTGCAACCGTGGGCTGATACGCTTCCGGGCATGTACAGGCTTAGAAAAAACTTTGTGTTAGCGAGTTTGTCAAATGGCAACGTAGAGCTAATCGTCGCCATGGCTAAACACAGTGCCATTCCCTGGGATATGGTGCTTGGTTCTGAGACGGCTCAAGGCTATAAACCGCAAGATAAAGTTTATTTACACAGCGCCCAAATGCTAGGGCTCAAGCCTGAACAATGCATGATGGTGGCTGCCCACAATGATGATTTAAAAGCTGCCCGATTACTTGGTTTTAAAACAGCTTATATTAATCGCCCTTACGAGTATGGTGATGCGCAAACTGATGATTTTGAGGCGCAAGAGTCATGGGATATCATTGGTGATTCCATGACTGAAATAGCAGATGCCTTAGATTGTTGATGGCTCGACATGGCCGCTGACGTACTGCCGCGTTATTTGATCTTTAACCCTCAATCTTCATTCAGCGATTTGGTTAGCAAATCCATACGGTGAACCTTGTTCTACTGTGTGCTTAGGGTTACATTTCGGCATTGTTGGTTAAAGAACCGCAGGTGCGATACCGATATCCTAGGTAAGATCAAGGAGGTAGCCTGCCATTATTGTTTGGTATGGTTTTCTGTAAGCTCGGACGCTTTCTATTGGTGCTATTTGAGGTTCACCAAAGATGCTGAAGAGTACGCTTACGCGAGATCTGGTATTGTTGCTACCCCATGCAAGAAGATACGGCCGAGCATTAATCGGCGATTCCCATGAGGCAGATTTGTACTTAGTCGCCTCTGCTAATGAAGTGCTTCGTAAATCTCCACCGTTTCGATTTTTTGTGCCGTCCAATGCAATTTTGCCTTGGGTATACATTGAGTTGCATCGCTTATTGGATGAAAAGCCGCTCGAAACTAACCACTTGCAAGCTTCGAACTACGTCGATGCTCAACCCACACTATATGAACAAATTGATAGTGGTTTAAACGCATTGACTGAAATTCAAAAGCGCACATTTTTACTCACATCTCTCGAGCAATTTCAGCTGCCTATTACAGCTCGTGTGTTGTCACTCACTGTCGAGCAAGTGAAAAGACACCTTATTGATTCTCATATTCGACTGCAAAGTACTATGCAACGACAAACGAAAACGCTTTAAATATAAATTTATTTTTTAGTGGAGTAGTTAATGCAAAGTTCCTTAAAAGCTAACAAGTTCCTGTCCGCAAGCGTAGTCAAGGCCTATCAAGGATTTGTCGATGAGCCTGTACCGTCAGACATGTTTGATGCGCTTGTTTCGGGAAAGGCAAATTCAATTTACGAGCTAGTTAAAGTTTTCGCTCTTATCTTAATCGGAGTAGCCTGTGCAACAACATATTTTAAATTCTCTGCCGGAGAAAGTGTAAGAGTTGCAGGACATGCATCAGACATCGCAGTAAGTGCGCATTCTACGTATTCCGCTGATGCAGTCTATCCAGTTCGTGTCAGTGCTGTAGATACAGAGCACCTTGATGAATGGCTTTCTTTTAGAGTGGGTAGGAACTTGCAGGCCAAGGCATTGGACACGCTGGGGTTTAAACTATTGGGAGCGAATATTGTACCTGACGGCGATCATGTCTCTGCGCAGATTGTGTATGAGAATTTGAACGGGCTTAGGTTAAGTATATTCAGACGCTTAGCGGTGGGGCTTGAAACTGTAAATCAATCTGAATCTGGGCGTGTGGGTAAGCTTAACTGGTTAAGTTGGGAAACGAAAAGAGAGCATACGGTATTGGTAAGTGAAATACCGGCTAAAGAGCTAGAAAGCGTGTATGCAGAGTTGTGTCAATGCTAGTAGATGTCTAAGCGGACATCGCACATCCATGTGCGCAGTGCCGTCATCAATTGCAGTCGGATAGTTTATGATCTAGGTTTTATATTCTCAGGGTCGTACAAAGGCTTGTAACCAACTGATTCAACGATAACTTTATATTGCTCGCCGAAATACTCAATCATCAACTCACGCCCTTCCTGACAATATTCGTAGGGTAAGTAACCCAGCGCTATATTTTTTCCGATAGTTGGGCCGTACACAATACTGGTGGTATAGGAACGTCGGCCTTTTGAATCAATTAAGGTTTCACCACTTTGTGGGTCCATGATTGGGCTTGTGCCCACCGGATATCGAGCCACACCTTGCGCGTCAATGTTATTCGGCATGGTCATTGTGCACAGGTATGCCTCTTGATGTTCTAATTCTTTGAAAGCCAAGTGCGGCGCTTTACCGTGAAAGTCAGCCGCTTTGACTTTTGGTCGCGCTAAGTCTGCTTCGTATAAATTGTAGTTAGTAAGCAGATCAGCGTTTTGCAGGCGCAGACTCTTTTCAAGTCGGCGACTGTTGGCGTAAGTCTCAACACCAATTGGTGTAACACCTTGTTCTGCTAATGCATCCCACACAGCTAAACCGTCTTCGTATTTAAAGTGCAATTCCCAGCCTTGCTCACCGACGTATGAAATTCTAAACGCGGCAACGTTTACACCGCTTATCTTTATATTTTTAACCGTAACGTATGGGAAGTTTTCATGGCTTAGCTCATCTGGATTCTCAACCACTTTTGCAAGCGTGGTGCGGGCGTTTGGCCCCCATAAACCTAAGCATGCATAGTCAATGGTTTTATCTTCAATCTGAACGTCTTGAAAACCTTTAGCCTGTTTCATGCGTTGTAGCCAAACTAGATCACGTGCACCCGAATCGCCACCATCCATAACCCGATAATGATCGACTGCCATTTTCACGATAGTTAAATCGGCGCGAACGCCTGCGTTGTGATCAAGAAAGTGTGTATAGATGCCTTTGCCCACTGGCGTGTCACCACCCACTTTTGCAACGCTTGTGTATTCCATAAGGGCTTCAGCATCTTTACCCGTTACATCGATGATAGCGAAGTGCGATAAGTTCACCATACCAACGTCTTCGGATAGCTGCAGGTGTTCAGCGTTCGATACGCGCCAAAAATGACGATTGTCCCATTCACTTTCGCGTACCGGTACTTGATCACCAAATTTTTCCAGCAAGTGTTCGTTACTGGCATAGCCATGCGCACGTTCCCACCCGGCAGCTTCCATAAAGTACCCACCCAGTGCTTTCTCGCGCTCATAAAAAGGGCTGCGTCTCAGGCCGCGTCCTTTTGTATAAGGTTCGCGGTTATGCACGGCGGGGTTATAAATTTTGAAGGCCGTTTCATAGCACCGATCGTGTATGTATTGTTCTTCCTGTTGAAACGGATAGTAGCGCGCAACGTCAATCGAGCTATGGTCCAGCTCGGTGTGGCCGTCGGTCATCCAATCGGCAATGACCTTACCAGTGCCTGGTCCGTCCTTTACCCATACCGATACGGCGTACCAAAGTCCTTGCACATTGGCAGACTCACCAATCGATGGACCACCGTCAGCCGTGACTTGCAATAAGCCATTGAATGAACGTTTTTCGTCAAAACCCAGTTCGCCAAGAATGGGTGTAAGCTCCATTGCGCGTTCCAGCGGCTCCATGATCTGTTCCATTTCAAGATCACGCTGTGAAGGGGACAGGCGCGCATCTTCTTTTTCAAGTAAGTCTCTTGGGTGGCACATGCGCGGTTCAGATTCTTCGTAATACCCCCATTCGATCATGCCGCCTTCAGGTGTAGTAGGGTCACCTGTATCGCGTAAATAGGCCGAGTTGCCTTGATCGCGTAGTAAAGGATAACCAATGTCTTTACCCGTGCCCGCAAACTCGTTGTACGGGCCAAACCAAAGTAACGGGTGATCAACTGGCATAACCGGTAAATCTTCGCCAGCCATTTCCGCAATCAAGCGTCCCCAAAGACCAGCACACACCACCGCGTATTCGGTCTCTATCAGACCGCGCTCCGTTTCTACACCGACAAGTTTTCCATTTTCGATTTTAAGTCCCGTCGCAGAAGTGTTCGCAAACGTTTGTAGCTTGCCGGTTTTTTCAGCCTGTTCGACGAGTTCGCCAGCAACTACTTGCGAACGAGGGGCCACTAAGCCGGCATCCGGATCCCATAAGGCACCTTGAATCATGTCTTCTTCGATTAACGGCATTTTCTCCTTTGCCTCGGCAGCGCTGATCATCCGGGCATTTGTACCGAAGGCTTTACCTGAAGCCACTTTGCGTTGGAGTTCAAGCATACGATCGTCATCGCCAACACGCGCCACCTCTAGCCCACCTACCTTTTCGTAGCGCCCCATCTTCTCGTAGAAGTCGATGCTGTACATGGTTGTGTGGCAGGTCATGTGATCGTGTGCTGTGGCATAGCAAAAATCAGAGGCGTGCGAGGTGGAGCCTATATCGGTTGGGATGGCTGATTTATCGATGCCGACAATGTCGTCCCAGCCCCGTTCGATGAGGTGATGAACGACTGAGGCGCCGACGATACCACCTTGTCCAATAATGACGACTTTTGCTTTTTTCGGGAAACTGGCCATTTCGTTCTATCACTCTTGTAAGAGAACCAAACTATAGCGTTCTCAATTTGTTGCGGTGTACTTTAGTTGGCAGCAGGCGGCATTGATCTGCACCAAAACGACGGTTTAAACCTTAGTTCTAAAGCAAGGGCTCTGCACAGGCTCTGGGACTTAAGTTTAGGGCGTGAGCGAGCATTTGCTTGCTACGAATTATGCGCCATTACCAAACAGAATACTGGCTATTACACGCGGTTACATTAGCGCCGAATCTCGGTGCTAGACTTTGGCCATCAACGCAACAGGGTGTATTTCGCCATGGAATCAATGTTAACAAAATCGCGTCGCGCACAAAGACTGTATTTGTACTCAGGCTTTAGTTTCTTCGCCAGCGCCCTGGCTTACTACATCGTTTTTCGCTCTCAGTTACCGTGGCCGGGTTATGAGTTTAATTTTAGTTGGGCGCGTCAATACTATCTAAGCGATCTGACTCACGGCAGTTACCCAAGCTTTGCATTTGCATTGAGTATGGGGCTTATAGCCATTGCCATATTTGCCAGTGACAAACTGCGTGCGGCCACAGCTATTTTCGGGATCTGGGCGATTGGACTGCTACATGAAAATGCGATGGGTACGTTCGATAGTATGGACGTAGCTGCCGGTACAATCGGCGCAGTAATCGCTACATTGCTGTGTATTACAGCCCCTCGCATGGCAACAAGTGCACATCCAGCCGTCAGATACGGTGCGGTTGCCGAAAGAGCAAAGCTACTGACGCTAATGTTTGTCACTGCCACCTTGGCAACCGGAACCTCCACCTATGAGCCTTATTCCTCTGAAGGCAGTTGTATCGAATTTGATGTTAATGGCGTTTGTATTGAGCGCAAGCAAGACCGGCAGGCACGCTATTTAAGTTATGCCGAACTGCGCAATGCGATTAAGGTATCTGAACCGCGTGCGCTGACTACAGTAAGTCGCATTTATTTGTATAACAATTTTCTATTTGCAAACGAGATGAATGAAGGCATACACATTATCGACAATACCGACCCGCGTGCACCGCAAAGAATTGCGTTTATAGAAATACCAGGCAATACCGAAATTGGTATTCGCAACGATAATTTGTACGCTGATAGTTATATTGATCTGGTCACGCTTGATGTTAGCGATTTGAACAACATCACTGAGATAGCTCGTGAAGAGTCAATCTTCCCTTATAACTCGCGACAAAATATTCCCGGCAATATCAACCTCACTGGTCAGATTGATAGAACTCGCGGTGTCGTCGTTGGCTATCAATAGGAGAAAAAATATGAATCGGATTAATCTAATGAGCAAGTTTTCTATTAGTGCGCTACTGGCAACTTCAATTGTGTTGGTAGGCTGTGAAGGTAGCTCATCATCAGATTCCAGCGGTGCCGTGTCAGGACCCAATGGCGGCACGGGTATAGCCGGTTCCACCGCGCGTATGATTATTGTTGATGACTACTTGTATGCCATAGCCAACAATGAAATTCAGTTATTCAATATCAGTACGCCGTCCATGCCCAATCCGTGGGTAAAAGTAGACGTTGCGTGGAATATCCAAACCTTGTTTCCATACGAGGATTACCTACTTGTTGGCGCGGCGGACGGAATCCATATATTGGATAACACAGATCGAGCGAATCCATTCTTGATAGGTGACCTGTCTCATGCGCGAACCATTGATCCAGTGGTTGCTAATAACGGCTATGCCTATGTCACGTTAAAGCAAGACCCTAATGCGTTTAACGACATTCAAGATCAAATGAATGTGGTTAATCTGGCCGATATTACCAACCCGCAATTGGTAAAGGTGATTCAAATGCAATCGCCGGAAGGTTTAAGTACCATAGGCAACCGATTGTTTGTTTGCGATGGACGAGCCGGTTTAAAACAATTTAGTCTCGACGATCCGGCCGATCCGCAAAGTGTCGACTTTATTGCCGGTGTCGATTGCAATGACGTTATTGCATTCAACGAGATCCTGTATGTAATCACAGACAACAGCCTGCAACAGTATGACTACACGGTATCGCCGCCTGCATTACTGAGCACAATACAAACTGATGAGATGTCGGCCGATGCCTTGGTTAATGCACTTGATGCGCAG
>CALHOU010000154.1 GCA_938035945.1 uncultured Granulosicoccaceae bacterium | reverse complement strand
GGATGAACAGCCATCATCTGATGAAGAAGATAATGAGAAAAAAGACGAATTGGTTGCTGAAGATGAGACCCCTACAACCGATGATGAAGAATCAATAGACGATGTTGAAATAGAAGCTGTGGACAATCAATCAGATTTACTGACCAGCAACGACGAAGTGGACTCGACGTCCACCGATAAAAATGTAACGGAACACGCATGAGTAACGACAACATCACGGTTAATTTTGTCTCGTCCACTGAGGAAATTGTTGCCAATCAAAACATCGAGGCAGCAACGTCGGTTATTGACTTTCACTCAAATGGTAATTGCCTGGTTATTGGCGATGATGTTGATGCAGCGCTTGGTGTTGTCGAGCAGTTAAGCGCTTTGAAGTGCACCGTTGTGTGTGTTGATGCTGGCGTATCGAGCTTAGAGAAGCACCTAACAGAAAGTGGCACCACCGTTTTTAACGTGCCGCAGTTAAACCTTGATGGTTATATGGGTGCGTTTAATGCGTCAGTTCAGCCAGCTCAGGGCGATACCGTTAATCTGGCGGTGTCTGTGTATGTTGAAAACGGTGTGTTTGATTTGGTACTCGATCTTGGTGCGCAACCAATACTGACGCAGGCATTGCCGCCGTTGGGGTATTTCCGTGGTCATACCGATGCTAGCTTGGCTGAGTCCATCGCTACGCTGCCAGATATGGTTGGGGATTTTGAAAAGCCTAAATACTTTGAATACAACCCAGCCATTTGCGCACACAGTCGCAGTGAATTAGATGGTTGCAATGCGTGCATGAACGCTTGTGCCACTAACGCCATTCGTTCAAACGGCGAAGGCATCTCAGTCGACCCTTATCTATGTCAAGGTTGTGGAAGTTGTGCCACTGTTTGCCCTAGTGGTGCAATGACCTACGCTTACCCCAAACCGAACAACGCCATTGACAGAACCCGAGAATTGTTAAGCGCAGGTGGTCAGCGCGTTCTGTTGTTGCACAACGAAGATCAGCAAGAGTTTGTTGACGCTATAGGTGTTAACGATAAGGTTTTAAATTTATTAGTAGAAGAGGTCAGTGCATTTGGTATCGATTATTGGTCGGCCATGATGAGCGCTGGTGTGCACCAAATACTATTGTTGGTAGACACTGATATGCATCAACAGAGTGTTCAAGCTTTGAATGAACAGATCGGTGTGTACCATGAACTTTTAGCTGGCCTGGGCTTGGGCGATCAATACGTGCAAATCATCACTACTGATGAGCTGCAAAAATTGGATTTTGCAGCGTGCCAGTACGATGCGTTAAATACGCTCAAACCATCGAGCTTTGTTACGCACAACGATAAACGTCAAACCCTGCGCAACGCCATCGATGCATTGTCTGAACAACTAAAGCCGGTGGCGCCGGTTATATCAATGAAAAAGCCAGCACCTTTTGGTGTGATAGACGTTGATAAAGATAAATGTACCTTGTGCATGGCTTGTGTTTCAGTGTGCCCAGGCAAGGCACTGCTGGATGGTCAGGATACGCCAGCGCTGCGAATGATCGAAGCGAACTGTCTGCAATGCGGTCTGTGTGAAGCAGCTTGCCCTGAATCTGCCATAAGCTTGAAGCCGCAGTTTACTTACGACAGCATCGCTGCTCGTCAGATCAAGACGCTCAACGAAGAAGAGCCGTTTAATTGTATTCGCTGCCAAAAGCCATTCGCCACCGCCAAAATTATTCAAACCATGTTTACCAAGCTCGATGGCCACTGGATGTTTAAAGACGAAAAAGCCAAGCGGCGTTTGAAGATGTGCGATGACTGTCGGGTCATTGACATGTTTGAAGACGATGCCAAAGGTATCGACGTGCACAAGAATGAAAATGCATAATATTGCAATAAATCAGCGGTGGACAAAATGAACCGAATCGCGCTTGCTGTACAAAAAACGTTCAGCTTTACTGTCGTGATTTGTGGGTATAGGTTAGTTTAACGGTCAATTTGTGAGACCCGTACGACTACTACATAATAAGGAATAGGGTAAATGACTACTGACTCGCCGGTTCTAACGGTGAAAGATGAAGATGCGTTCTTAAACGATCAAGCCCAAGGAATGCGGGCCAGCGTTTACGAATTTCTGGGTAGATTGCTAGCGTCACAACCCACTGAAGAAATATTGCAGGTGCTACGCGATATCGAAGACGTGGATGCATCGGAAGGCCAGGTGGCCATGGGCTGGGAGCTGATGAAGCAATCAGCACTAAAAACCGATGCTAGTGCGGTAGGCGATGAGTATCTGGACTTGTTTATCGGTGTGGGGCGTGGTGAGTTGGTTCCATTTGGTTCTTGGTATGTGACGGGATTTTTAAATGAAAAACCGCTTGCTTTGCTTAGAAAAGATCTCGATGAGATTGGTATCGAGCGACAGGAAGGTGTGAAAGAGTCAGAAGATCACATAGCGGCACTGTGTGACGCTATGGCGATTATTGTAAGAAGCGGGGCTGAAGTGTCGTTGGCTAAACAACAACGTTTTTTCAAAGATCATTTAGACCCATGGGCGACAACATTTTTTAAGGATTTGCAGACGGCCAAATCGGCCCATTTTTATCGATCCGTTGGTTTTTTTGGTGAAGGTTTTTTCAGTTTTGAGTCTCGACTGCTCAATATGAAAAGTTGATTGGTCAACACGGCTTAACGTTTTTCTCGCTCGGCGGTATTGAATCGTTTGGCGGTTATTAGGAGCACAGATTGGTATGAGTAAGAAAACAAAATACATCGACGCTAAACGACGCGGTTTTATGCAAGGCAGTGTGGTTGCTGGCGGCGCGGTTGCAACCGGTGCGGTCGATGCGGCTGTCACGACAACTGAAGAGGTTGTTGAACCTGTTAAGCCTCAAGGGCATGCGGGATATAGGCTTACAGATAAGGTGCGACGTTATTACCAACGAGCGCGATTCTAGAATTTAATAACAATTAAACAGCCAGTGTGTTAAGCAGCATCTAGCGCACATAACTTATTTTGCGTTTTCGGTTGGAGGAGACTTCCAATGAAATTGAAAAAGAAACAAACCGCGGACACCGCAAGCGGTAAATCCACATCGGCAGGCATGCTCGGTGAAGCGATAAATAGACGTACCTTTTTACGTAATTCTGGTATCACCGCAGGTGGAGCCGCCTTGGCTTTCACTGGTGGCCCTTCAATGATGAAGAAGGCAACCGCTGCGAGCACCAGCCCTCAACCTGGTGTTGAAACTGAAGTCATTCGTTCTGTATGCACGCACTGCTCGGTTGGTTGCGGTGTGATGGCTGAAGTTCAAAACGGCGTTTGGACTGGACAAGAGCCAGACTACGATTCGCCAATCAACATGGGTGCGCACTGTGCGAAGGGCGCCTCTGTGCGTGAACATGGACACGGTGAGCGCCGCTTGAAATACCCAATGAAATTGGTCGGTGGTAAGTGGACCAAAGTCTCCTGGGACGACGCCATGAACGAGATTGGCGATCAGATGCTTAAGATTCGTGAAGAGTCATCACCTGATTCGGTTTACTGGTTAGGTTCTGCAAAGTTCAACAATGAACAAGCATATTTGTTCCGCAAGTTTGCTGCGCTTTGGGGTACTAACAACGTTGATCACCAGGCGCGTATTTGTCACTCAACCACGGTTGCGGGTGTGGCAAACACTTGGGGTTACGGTGCCATGACCAACTCCTACAACGATATGCAAAATTCGAAAGCGATGTTCTTCATCGGCTCGAATGCAGCAGAAGCTCACCCTGTTGCTATGCAACACATTCTTAAAGCAAAAGAGAATGGCTCGAAGCTGATCGTTGTTGACCCACGTTTTACCCGAACAGCTGCCCATTCCGATCAATTCATTCAAATGCGACCCGGTACAGACGTTCCAGTTATTTGGGGCATCTTGTGGCACGTGTTTGAAAATGGTTGGGAAGATAAAGAGTTCATCAGTCAACGTGTTTACGGCATGGATCAAATCCAGGAAGAAGTGGCCAAGTGGACACCGGACGAAGTTGAGCGTGTTACCGGTATTCCAGAAGCTTCACTAAAGCAAGCTGCGCAAACCATGGCTGAGAATCGTCCCGGCACCATCGTTTGGTGTATGGGTGGCACGCAGCACACCATTGGCAACAACAACACACGTGCTTATTGCGCCATGCAACTGGCCTTGGGCAACATGGGTGTGAGTGGTGGCGGTGCAAACATCTTCCGCGGTCACGATAACGTGCAAGGCGCAACCGACATGTGCATCCTCAGTCACTCGCTACCGGGTTACTTCGGTTTGTCTGATGGCGCCTGGAAGCACTGGTCATCCGTCTGGGGTCTGGAAACAGATTGGGTTAGAAGCCGTTTCGATCTCGACAGCTACGAAAATGTGGGTGGCAAAGATGTACCAACGATCAATCGTCCTGGCATGCCGGTGTCGCGTTGGATAGACGGTGTGCTTGAAGAGACTGAGCAGGTTGCGCAGAAAGATAATATCCGCGCTATGGTGCTTTGGGGACATGCACCTAACTCGCAAACGCGTCAACCAGAAATGAAAGAGGCAATGGAAAAACTCGATCTTCTGGTTGTTGTCGATCCATACCCAACGCACACAGCGATACTGCCAGATCGTCAAGACGGCATGTATTTACTGCCTGCGTGCACGCAGTTTGAAACGTATGGTTCTGTTACTGCATCGAATCGTTCACTGCAATGGCGCCATAAAGTTATTGAGCCACTATTCGAGTCTTTGCCTGACCACACGATCATGTCAAAGTTTGCTGACAAGCTTGGATTTAAAGACGAGCTCTTCAAGAACATCGAACTTAATGGCGAAGAGCCGGTTATTGAAGACATTACGCGCGAATTCAACCGCGGTATGTGGACTATCGGTTACACCGGTCAAAGTCCAGAGCGCATCAAAGAGCACATGGAGCATCGTGGCACTTTTAACGAAGTGACCTTGAAAGCCGAAGGTGGTCCGCTTGATGGTGAGTACTACGGTCTACCATGGCCTTGTTGGGGCACACCAGAACAGAAACACCCAGGCACACCTAACTTGTATGACACCAGCAAATCAGTCGCTGATGGTGGCTTGAACTTCCGCGCTCGATTTGGTGTAGAGCGTGAAGGTACAAATCTGCTGGCGGAAGGTTCATACACAGTCGGTGCGGAAATCGAAGACGGTTATCCAGAATTCACGGCAGACATTCTCAAGCAGCTTGGCTGGTGGGATGACCTAACCGATGATGAAAAAGCATTGGCGGAAGGCAAGAACTGGAAGACTGACCAATCAGGCGGCATCCAACGTGTGGCTATCCAGCACGGTTGCGCACCGTTTGGTAACGCTAAAGCACGTGCCGTGGTTTGGACGTTCCCAGATCCTGTGCCTATTCATCGTGAACCCTTGTACACGCCGAGACGCGATCTTGTTGCGGATTACCCGACGTACGAAGATAGAAAGTCGCACTACCGACTACCCACTCGTTACATGGGCATACAAAAGGAAGACTTCTCGAAAGAATTCCCTCTTATCCATACCAGTGGTCGATTGGTTGAGTATGAAGGTGGTGGTGATGAGTCTCGTTCAAACCCATGGCTTGCAGAACTTCAGCAAGACATGTTTGTTGAGATAAACCCAGCGGATGCTAACGATATTTCGGTTAAAGACGAGCAGATGGTTTGGCTGATAGGTCCTGAAGGGGGCAAGATTAAAGCTAAAGCCATGGTCACTAACCGAGTGGGTCGCGGTGTTGTCTTTACACCATTCCACTTCGGTGGTCATTATCAAGGTGAAGACATGTTGGATAAATATCCAGAAGGTGCAGCACCTTATGTTCGAGGGGACGCCGATAACACAACCATGACTTATGGTTATGATTCGGTGACGCAAATGCAGGAATCGAAAGTTTCCCTTTGCAAAATTGAAGCGGTCTAAGGCGAGGAGATAGTCATGGCTAGAATGAAATTCCTATGCGATGCAGATCGCTGTATTGAATGCAACGGTTGTGTCACGGCATGTAAGAACGAACACGAAGTGCCTTGGGGTGTTAATCGACGTCGCGTGGTAACACTCGATGATGGTCAACCGGGTGAGAAGTCAATTTCGGTGGCCTGTATGCACTGTACAGATGCGCCATGTCAGGCGGTATGTCCGGTTGATTGTTTTTACACCACCGATGACGGCATCGTGCTGCACGATAAAAACTTGTGCATTGGTTGCGGATATTGCTTCTACGCATGTCCGTTTGGTGCGCCACAGTATCCACAGCAAACATCATTCGGTGCACGCGGCAAGATGGATAAATGTACGTTCTGTGCCGGTGGCCCTGAAGACGATATGAGTCAGGTCGAGTACGAGCGGTATGGGCGTAACCGTATTGCGGAAGGTTCGCTACCGTTGTGTGCCGAGATGTGCGCAACCAAGGCACTCATTGCCGGTGACGGTGATGAAGTGGCGGACATTTATCGTGAGCGAGTACTACGTCGCGGTGGCCGACCACAAACTTGGGGTTGGGATACAGCGTACGAAGGTTAGGCAAATCACCCCACTCGAACAATCGTTTGAGTGGGGTACTTACTATAAAAAGCAATACGAGCAAGTGATTCGGCTTGCATCGTGTCAGGAGGATTTGTGGCCAAGTCTAAGATGAGTAAATCCAAGCGCAGAAAAATAGCTCTTTGGAGTACGTTCCTCGTTCTTTCATTATCACTGGCGTTACCACTTGCCAGTTATTCAATTCATTGGTTAGGCGCGTCAGCATCAGCCCAAGATGCAAGCAACGCAGCCGTTAACCCGAAATCAAAATTCTGGAAACAAGTACGTGGTGGTGCGGAAGGTTACTCAGCCGTTAAAGGCGAGGGTGCAAATGTACTTGTTCAATCTGGTGGCGAAGACTGGCGCCAGTTTCGAGAAGGGCCCATTATGAAAAAAGCACCGTGGGCCATAGTGGGTATGGCGGTGTTGTTATTGCTGTATCACCTATTTCACGGTAAAAATAGGCTGGATGTGAACAGCTTGTCTGGTCGAATGGTTCCGCGTTGGAATACGTTTGAGCGTATGGTGCACTGGATAACGGCATTTTCGTTTATTGCGTTGGCTATAACGGGTATAAGCATGTTGTTGGGTAAACAGCTACTGATACCTGTGCTTGGACCGGCAGGTTTTGCGAGCTGGGCAGGAATATCAATGAGTGTGCACAATCTCATCGGCCCTGTCTTCTCGATCGGTATAGCGCTAATGATTGTGATGTGGATCTGGCACAACTTTCCCACCTGGACCGATGTGAAGTGGTTTGCCAAAGGTGGTGGTTTGTTCGGTAAGGCGCATCCATCGGCAGGTCGTATGAACGGTGGTGAGAAGGTGTGGTTCTGGATTCTCATGACGCTGGGTGTGGCAGTGTGTATCAGCGGCATCATTATGGTGGCACCCATCTATCCGCAGATTAACATTCCGTTCATTGATACGTCGCGTGGCATTATGCAGCAGGCGACCATCATTCACGCCGTAGGTGCTGTGATCTGGACTGCGATTGCGCTTGGGCACATCTACATTGGTACCGCCGGTACTGAAGGTGCGCTTGAAGGCATGGCAACGGGCTATGTTTCAGAGGAGTGGGCAAACCAACATCACGATCTTTGGTTTGAAAAAATGCAGCAAAAAGGCAAAGTGTTGTTGCCAGGTGAGCCACGCGGTGCGCAAGATCAGGCAGGCACCGTATACAATCGCCAAACCAAGCACACAACAACCTAGCTCCTTGATACACTCTTAAGTTCAAGCAATATAAACCTACCCGATTCTCGGGTAGGTTCTGCGACACAGTTTAATCAAATGCCTAACGAATCCAGGCAACCGCTACAAAAATTCCCCGACGAAGTCATCGTTGCTTTACATGAAGCAGGCATTACCGCGACTTGCATGCCGATTCAAATTGATGATGGTGATTGGCAAGCGGCCTTCTTCTATGTACTTGCGCCAGATGCGGCGTGTTTGAAAAACGGTAAGTTACTCGGGGGTCCGTTCACTGTTGGTTTAGATGCCGATTTGCATGAGCATGATAATGGCACCATGATTGAAATCGGCCTTGAAGTGATCACGCCGATCGAACCGTGCAATGGCATTATGCTGTTTTTAACCGGGCACACGTCCACACATTTTGATGCCCTTAAATTGCTCAGCAAGCAGCAAGAAATCCCGCTGTTTATAGGCGATCAATATTGCTCTACGTTATGGCAGCAATTGGTGCCGGTCAACGATACGTTTCGCGCAGGCATAACCGGTTTAATAAACGAAGCAGTTACACGTGATGCGGTCATACGCATGACCGACCGCTACGACCCGGATGCAGTATTTGCAGACACGCTGGCGAAAAGGCAAATGATATGAGTGCAGAGCGCTCAGGTTTATTCTTAGTGCGTTACCGCTTGAGCCGCTTTCCCCGTCTAATTGTTTTACTTGTTCTCTCACTTTCTTGCGCTCTTGCACCGTTTGCTATTGCCAGTGAACCCAAGGTGCCCACCCTAGAACAAAAATGGTCGAGCGCGATCAGTAATGATCGAGTTGACCTGTTGCAATCCATGCTTGAACAGCACATAAACGACAATAAAAAGCCTATCAGCTTATTAAAGCAAGTAGCACCGAATGGAAAAAGTGCCTTGATGGTGGCCAGTAAGCAAGGCGACATGGCATTCACGAAACGTTTGGTTCAGTTGGGTGCTAGCGTGAATGAGCTGACCATAACAGGTGGCACGCCATTGATGTTTGCGGTACTAGGTAATCACATTGCCTTGGCTGAGTGGCTGCATAAAGCTGGTGCTAACATAGACGCAAAAGGCTCAAACGGTTGGTCGGCGGCCACTATTGCAGGTGCCAAAGGTCAATCCGATATGTTGCGTTGGTTGATTGAGGCGGGTGCGGATATGGACTCACCTGATGTTTATCGATTTACGCCATTAATGCGCGCGGTGGATAATCAACACACGAAGTCAGTAGAAATTTTATTGGCTAATGCGAAAGCGTCAGCTAACTCGAAAGATGAATCGGAGAACACTCCGCTGCACTTTGCTGTGGCCAACAGGCAAAAGAACGTTGTGCAGTTGTTACTTGATTATGGCGCTGACCCGTTGGCGGAAAACCGGGATGGGATTACACCGGCCGAGCTTGCTAAGCAGGCGCCGGAGTTATCAGTATTGTTTGCACATTAAGGCACATGAACGGCGGTAGTGACTATGCAAAGACGTGATTTTAATCGACTCTGTGGTGGGCTACTTGCAGGAGCCGCAAATTTATCCACGTCTGCCATGGCAAACACCGAACCCTATCCGCGATCAGGATTAGTGTACGACGATGGCACACCCGTATCTGTTGAATCGTTAGAACCAGGCACCAGTTGTGTATTCAGTTACCCTTACGTCACAACACCGTGCTTTGTGGTTCGACTAAACACGTCCGCCAAGCGACGCGACAATTGGCAAGGTGGAGTAGGTGAAGACGAGTCCGTTGTAGCCTTCTCAGCAATTTGCAGTCATAAAATGTCCCACCCGGCAAAACCAATCAGCCACATTAATTATCGTGCTGACAAGGTCAGTTTCTATGATCGTAGTGGAAGCAAACAAGAACAAGCGAATGTCATCAGTTGCTGCTCAGAGCGCAGCGTTTATGACCCGGTTAACGGTGCGGCAGTTTTATCAGGGCCTGCCCCTGTGCCTTTAGCCGCGATTGCACTTGAAGTTGGTGCTGAGGGTCAGCTGTTTGCGATTGGTAGTTCGGGGGCTGATCAGTACGAGCGTTTTTTAACGAAGTTTGGTTTTCGGTTGGCAATGGAGTACGGTGTAACCGACATTCGTGCTCGCGTTGGTGAGCAAACCGTTGCTACCTTGGCACAACAATTTTCTTCGCAACAGATTCGTTGTTAGCCTTAGTCAGTTCAGGCGTTTATTCTCCCGTTTCGTTCATTGGACTTCGATAGCCAGACACACAGGCTTAGTGCCAGCTATAATTGTTCGAGCAACCCAACTTGATGAACACCTATGCCATTGTCCACAACGCTAAGCAGAGCAAATGCTATAGCGCGTTACACCGAAATAGCTTCCCGACTGCCGGCTGCAAACAATCCAGAAAAAACGCTTTATGTTGAACACTTAGGCGAGCTGGTTGAAGAAATCGATGTGTTTGTGCTTGATGGCTTTGGTGTGTTGAATGTGGGTGAAGATACCGTACCAGGTGCAGTGGAGCGCGTTGCGTCCTTGCAAGCGATGGGTAAGCAAGTGTTGGTATTAACCAACGGTGCAACGCTACCGGTTGAGAAAACAGTTCAGAAGTATGCCAAGTGGGGAATGCAGTTTGATGTGGCGGATGTTATATCCAGCCGCAATGCGCTTGAAGCAGGACTTAGAGCAGAGGACGATAATATCTTATGGGGTGTGATCGGAACCGGGTTTGCGCAAATCGAAAAGTTAGCACCACGTACTGTGTTGCTAGGTGACACTGCCGCGGACTACGATGAAGTGGATGGATTTGTTTTCCTTAGTTCTCTCGACTGGAGTGATGAAAGGCAAGTCTTGCTGCGAGAATCGTTGGCAAAAAAAACACGCCCAGTATTTGTGGGTAACCCTGATTTAGTGGCACCGCGCGAAGATGCGATGTCTTTAGAGCCTGGTTTGTTTACCCATGAACTGGCTGATGCGGGTTTGTGTACACCACAGTTTTTTGGTAAGCCATTTAAGAATGTATTCGACATCGCTACACAACGAATCTCGAATATTGACCCGCAAAGAATTGCTATGGTTGGCGATACATTCCATACCGATATTCTGGGCGGTTCAAGCTATGGGTGGCGGACGGTGTTGATTAAGAATCATGGATTGATGAAGGAGGCGGATGTAGAGAAAACGATTGAAGCCACGGGTATTCGGCCAGATTTTGTGGCTTTTACCACGTAAGTTGAATAAGTCTTCCTGATTGTTTACCACAATAGGGTGCTTGCCAGTTCTCTGTACGGATTTGCTTTGCCAATAACCAACCTGTGTCAGCTTACCTGGTGAATTCTCTTTATTTCATGATATAAGAATATTGTGGTTTGGATACTAATGCTGTTTTAATAGGTTTTAATATTTAAGTCGGGGGATGGCTAAGATGGGCGAAACTGACAAACTCAAGAAGCTTGATATCTTTGAAATCGGTGACCCAAATGCGCCATTTACGTTTACGCACCGCTTGGCAAGGGAAAACAGTTGGACCGATTCTTATGCTAAGAGAGTAGTTACGGAATACAAACGATTTATGTATCTGGCGAGCATAAGTGAAAGTGCTGTAACTCCTTCAGACGCGGTGGATCAAGCTTGGCATTTGCACTTGTCCTATACCAAGTCGTATTGGAATGACTTCTGTAAAAATATTCTCAATGTAGAGATACATCACAACCCAACTTTGGGTGGTCCTAGTCAACAGAAATTATTTGAGCAGCAATATACAAGCACCCTTCGTTTGTATGAACTTACATTTGGTGAGCTACCTCCTGCGGATATTTGGCCAAACGTGAACGTACGTTTTGGAAATGCAAATGATTTTGTACGTATTAACCGTGCAAAGAACTGGTTAGTACCTAAGCCAGAAATTAATTTTAGAGTTTTGGCTGCGTGTGCCTTCGTACCCACTTTGCTGGTTGCTTGTGGAGCCAGTGTAGACAACAAGCAGCCGTGGCTATGGTTGGTCATCGGTCTTTGCGTTGCACTTTTACTGGTGATGGTTTGCTTTGGCCTGGCGTATTCACGAAAGCACAAAGGAAAATCGAATGGGAATACTGGAAACGGATTTTTCGGTGGTTGTGGAGGCGCAGGCGCAGGCAAGGGTGGCGATGGCGGATCCGGTTGTGGCGGTGGCGGTTGTGGTGGTGGCGGTTAAACAATTGAAGTCACGGGTATTCGGCCGGTTATTGTGGCTTTTGCAACAGAGCTGAGTACCGGTTCTTGTCTTATATTTCACTAGGCCAAGGATTTGCATTCCATAACCGTATCGCGTTTAAGGGGCGAATCCTAGTATTCAACGGCAGGCTTTCCAGCTGTTCATAAGGAGTGATAACTATGACTACTGAAACCTTTCTAACTGTTCGAATTAATGATCGATGCCAACCGATCGACCGAGGTGACTATGAGGATCCCCTGGACGATGCATTGATAGAGAAAAAACTTGGAGAAGTAACCGGTGGTGGTACTCAACTTGGAGAGGACGGCGTTATTGAATATTGCGAACTTGAAGTCTTAATAAAAGGTGACTTAGACGAAGCAAAGCAGTTGATCAAGGAAACTTTAGAGAATAACGGACTACCAAAGGGTTCGAAAATTCTGGGTCACGGCAACGATGAAGACATGCCAATTGGAAACCATGATGTTATGGCAGTACATTTCGATAACGTTGGACTCCCGGATTCAGTATACGACGATTACGATATAAATGATGTATTGGACGAAATAGAAAGTTTGCTTTCAGGTAAGGGGCGTAGAAATAGCCACGCGATCATTAAAGATGAGTCAGTGGTCTACTACGGCGGAGAATCATTTTCTATTATGAAAGCGGCGATTGAAGACTATTTTCAAAATCAACCACTTTGTGAGAACGGAAGAATTACTCAAGCTGCTTGAACTTAAGGCAGGCGTAACTTGGTTGGAAGCTAATTATGGGTACTTGCGGGAGCGGTCAAAAACACTTAATTCAATTCTGGCTTGCAGAAATGCAGGGTGATGTGGTTATTAAGCAGACGTCGGAGATGGCAACTAGAAGTAATATCGTCAGGCTGCCGCAGCAAAGAATGATGAAGCCAAAACCGTTTCCGGTGTTTTCTGAGTGGTCAGTAGCTCGTTAGTTCACTGAGAACGAGAGTTGGTCAATCGACTTGCCAACAAATCACCACTTGCATTTAGAATTGGGTAAGCGACAGCTGCAAACAACGAATTAATTTGCCGTAGCGCGCGTATCGTTTCTAGATGGATGTTGCTCGTTTCAATACTATCAGGCGTTCCGGATTGCAAACGCTGGTAGTGTTGCTCATTGCTTTGTTGTTCTAAATGACGAATTCTATCTTTTTCTTCGATAAGCCTTCTTGCAAAGGATTGGTTGTTCGAGATTAATGTATTGAATGAAAGGTGCATATTAGTAATGATTTGTTTATGCAGTTCGACCAGCTCTTCCCAGCCTTGCTCTGAGAATGTTAAGCACTCACGGTTTTTTGATTCGGCAAGCGGTAGCAGGTTTTTAGCGATAACATCTCCTGCCGACTCTAAGTTAACAGCGAAATTAATCAGCGCGATTTTTCGGTTTTTATCTTGTTTTGATAGATCGTCCTCCGCAATATCGGCGACATAGAGTTTTATATCAGAGTGCATCTTATTTATTTGCTGTTCCAAATCCAATATATTTTGGGCAACGTCCTTATCAGACTTTTCGTACAAACGCATCACGGGTGTGAGCATCACATTGATGACGTCTGCCATTCTTAAACATTCTCTGCTCGCACTTGCCAGTGCTAGTTGAGGTGAATGCAATATGGATGTGTCTAAGGCTGACTTTGGTTCGTCAAGGCCGCTACCAGTGGGGTTAAGTCGTTGCTCGTTCGGCAGTAGCCATTGGGTTAGCTTTTCCATTACACCTGCAAGTGGTAAACAAACGATCAGTAAGACCGCATTAAAGCCTACATGAAAAAATAATATCCATTTAGCCGCTTGTGCGTCTGACGTAGGTTGGACAATGGAATTAAACGTTATGAAGAGCATGACCACCAGTGCAACTGACATTCTGAATATTAAGTTTGCCAATGGAATGCGACGACCTTTTGCAGGTTGTTCCCGAGTCAATGTGTAGGCGATAACTCCACTACCAATATTCGCTCCTAATACAAATCCAATGGCTGCTGAAAATGGGATGACTGATTGAGCGACCAGTGTGGCGATTAATAGAATCGATGCAACGCTTGAATGCAATAGCCAAGTAATAAGTACGCCAATAATGAAGGACGTGATCAAATCTGTGTTTAGGTAATGCATCATGTCCACCAGAAAGGCACTGTCTTTAAGTGGTGTGGTCGCATTGCCCAGCTGCTGCAGAGAAATCAATATCATGCCTATGCCAAGAATAATCCTCCCTATTTGTCGCGTGTAACCGGTGCGACCTTTAAAGAACAGTAAAGCGCCAACAATCAGAAGAACGGGTATAAAGCCTTGAACATTGAATGAAAGGATTTGTGCAACGATAGCTGAACCCAAATCAGCGCCGAGTAATAACGCGATGCCCTGCGACACGCTGATGATCTCGGTTGCCGCGAATCCAGATGCAAGCACAGCTACCGCCGTAGAGCTTTGCAGCAGCAAAGCCACGCTTGTTCCCATAAACGCCGCTTTTACGCGACCCGTAGCCGAGCGCTTGACAGCCGCGCGCAGCTCATCGCCTTTGGCGCGTTCGAAACCTGTGCGCACCATTCGCACAGACCAAAGTAGTAGGGCCACTGCCCCAGCTACATTGATCAGTAACAATAAAATTTCCAAGTGTTGCTTTCCTGTAGCGTCTCTTTCCCAATGTGAGCAATGTGTTGGTGCAGATATAGTGCCGCTTAGGAAATAATTCTACTTAAATTATTGAAATATATGAATAAAGCTAAAATTTTGTGTTTTATTAATAATAAAGCTATATTTCATACGAAATACAATATACCATCTTACGAAACCTATAAAGATTTCATTCGAAACAACGGTGATTTACTCGCAAACCATGAATCTTTCGGACCGACAGACCCAAATCATCGAATTTTTGACCAGTCGTGGTGGAACGCTCTCTAGCAGTGAATTGACGGAGAGCTTTGATGTGTCAGTTCAGACGATTCGAAAAGACCTCAATGAGCTCAGTGATCTGGGAGTAGTTCGCCGTGTGCACGGTGGTATCACGCTGCCAACGCAGAGTCGTAACTTGTCGTTTACCAATCGGCAAGTTATTAACCTTGAAGAGAAGAAGCACATCGCCAAGCTGGCTGCTGCGCAAATTCCGAATGGGTCGAGTTTGTTTTTAGGTATAGGTACAACACCTGGGCAGATCGCAGAGCACCTTATTTACCATACGGGTTTGAAAGTTATAACCAATAATTTAAACGCGGCACTAGCGTTATGCGGAAATCCTAATATTGAAACGTACATGGTTGGTGGGCGTATTCGACACACTGATGAGGACGTGGTTGGGGAAGAGGCGACTTCTCAATTTCGAAATTTCCAAGTGAACTATGGCATATGCGGGGTTGCTGGTATTTCTGAGTCTGGAGACTTACTTAATTTTTCAACAGAGGAGTCGTATTTATTTAAGGCGATTTTGGAGAACAGTGAAAAAAGTATATTGGTCGCCGATCATCATAAATTCTTGCGCAGTGCTCCCGTGAAGAGTGGACATTTAAATGATTTCGATTTGATGCTATCCGATTCAATACCTCCGATTTTGAAAAGCTTGTGCGAAGAAGCAGAATTGCCTGTGATTACTGAGCTGGCGGAGATCGATTGATGTCCAGTTTTCTCAAGGTTACTAATTTGTGTCGTTACTACGACAATGTCGCGGCGGTACAGAAAATTAATTTCGAAGTGAACGAGGGCGAGTTTGTGGCATTGCTCGGCCCCAGCGGTTGTGGAAAGTCCACCACTTTAAAAATGATTGCAGGACTAGAGCAACCCGATAGTGGAACAATTGAAATACAAGGTAAGAACGTATTAGACAGAGCACCGGGAAAACGCAATCTCTCCATGGTGTTCCAATCCTACGCCTTGTTTCCACACTTAAGCGTTAAAGAGAATATCCTGTTCGGGCTTAAAGCCCGAAAAGTACCAAAACCCGAAAGACAAGCACGTCTGGATAAGGCTGTGGAGATGGTGGGCTTGGGTCCTCACATCAATAAAAAGCCAGGGCAACTCTCCGGTGGTCAGTCGCAACGCGTGGCCTTGGCACGAAGCATTGTCTCAAACGCACCGCTTTGCCTAATGGATGAGCCTTTGTCCAATCTTGATACCAAACTACGTGCAGACATGCGAACAGAGATTCGCTCATTGCAAAAGCAGTTGGGGCTTACCGTTGTGTACGTGACACACGATCAGATTGAAGCCATGAGCATGGCGGACAAAATTATTTTATTGAATCAGGGGCGCATTGAGCAAACTGCGGCGCCTGAACATTTTTACGATAAGCCCTTAACAACCTTTGTCGCATCATTCATAGGGCACCCACCAATGAACCTAATTCCACAAGCAGATTGCGTTCTGGGTGTTCGACCCGAACACGTTGTGATTGTTGGAGATGGTGATATTGGTGCGAATACCGGTGTTGAAATGGTCGTGAAAGAGTGTGATTACCAAGGCTCTGAAACGATTGTTACCGGTGAGTATTCAGGGGCAGAAATTAAGGCGTGCTTAGCGGGCAAACGCTCAATTGACAATGGTGAGGTCGTAAAAATTCGATGGGAGCCTGCAGCAGAACACAGGTTCAGTAAGCAAGGCGGTCAACGATTGAAGGCTGATGGTTAGCCGCCGCATTTTTATAGAGTTACAACAACACAACTAATTTCGGAGGAAGGCTTATGTGGATTAAAAAAGTAAAACAAACGGCTTTAGCGGCCACGCTGTGTGCTATGTGCGCGCCGGTATTCGCGAAAACAGAATTAACCATGTTCTATCCAGTTGCTGTGGGTGGTGCACTGACTAAGATAGTTGATGGCATCGTTGCTGATTTTGAAGCTGCTAATCCCGACATCGATGTAAACGCGATCTATGCAGGCAACTACAATGATGCTCGAGTAAAAGCGTTGGCCGCGCTACAAAGTGGTGAGCCGGCGCAACTCTCTGTCATGTTTTCAATCGATGTTCACGAACTTATGGATCTGGATGCGATTGTGCCATTTGACGACATTGTTAGTTCGCAAGAAGAAAAAGACTGGCTTGCTGGATTTTATCCTGCACTGATGGAAAATGGGATTGTGGATGGTAAAACCTATGGCGTGCCGTTCCAGCGTTCAACCATAGTCATGTACTACAACAAAGATCTTTTCCGTGCTGCTGGCTTAGACCCAGAAAAGCCGCCAACGACATGGGAAGAGCTAGCAGAAATGGGTGCGGCATTAACAAAAAAGAATGCTGACGGGAATGTAGATCAATGGGGCGCCATGATTCCATCCACCGGGTATCCGTACTGGATGTTTGGTGCGTTGACCAAGCAACAAGGTCAAACACTGATGAATGGCGCTGGAAATGAAACTAACTTTAATCACCCAAAGGTGATCGATGCGCTCAACTTCTGGAAAGACTTAGGTTCGAAGTATTCCGTTATGCCTGAAGGTGCAATTGAGTGGGGAACACTTCGTCAAAATTTTCTGGAACAAAAGACAGCGATCATGTGGCACTCAACCGGTAACCTAACTACCGTAAAGAAAAACGCAGAGTTTGATTTTGGTGTGGCTATGCTTCCAGCCGGAAGTGAGTTGGGTTCACCAACAGGCGGTGGTAACTTTTATGTCTTTAAAGATGCAAGCGATGCAGAGCGTGCTGCGGTATTGAAGCTAGTAAAATTCATGACAAGTCCAGAACAAGCGGCCCGATGGAGTATTGAAACCGGTTATATGGGTGTAAGTCCTGCTGCCTATGATACCCCGGAGCTGATGGAATACGTTAAAACATTTCCTCCAGCGGCAGTTGCGCGTGATCAATTGCAGCACGCCACGGCTGAACTTTCAACTCATCAGGCTGGTCGCGTACGAAAGATTCTGGATGATGCGATTCAGTCTGTTCTTACCGGGCAGAGCTCCGCAGAAGATGCGTTGAACGGTGCACAGAAGCAAGCTGAGCGTATTCTGAAGCGCTATAAGTAAAACGACTCTTGTCCATAGGCGGGAATGGCGAATTCGCTATTCCCGCTAACTGCATACACTATATATTCAACCATGCAATCATCAAAACAAATACACGCTTGGTTACTGCTGTTGCCTGCAATGTGTCTGTTGGTTGCGTTCACGCATTATCCGGTTGTAAAAACAATCGCGCGCAGTTTTTATGGGTTTGGCACTCGTTGGGAGTCAAAACCGACGCTGGAAAACTACCGCTACCTGCTTGAAGATGATGTGCTCATGCAGGTGCTCTACAATAGCTTTTTATATGCAGCGATAACCGTTCCTGTCTCTATCGTGCTGGCCATCGCTATGGCTCTGTGGGTTAACGGAAAATTGGCTGGCAAAGGTTTGCTCCGTACAGCCTACTTTACCCCCACTGTATTGCCGATGATATCGGTTGCAAATATTTGGTTGTTTTTCTACAGCCCTGAAATCGGTCTGTTAAATAAGCTTTTAGGTTTGGTTGGCCACGGTGGCATCAATTGGCTTGGTGACCCGTCGGTTGCCTTGTATAGCTTAATGGCAATGACGATATGGAAGGAGGCCGGTTTTTTCATGATCTTCTACCTAGCTGCCCTGCAAACCATAGACAGAAATTTATATGATGCTGCTGCGATTGAGAACGCCAGCTCCTGGACAGTGTTTAGGCGCATAACGTTTCCATTATTGATGCCGACAACCTTATTTGTGCTGGTCAATGCACTGCTCAATGCATTTAAATTGGTTGATCACTTGTTTATCCTGACAAAGGGCGGGCCCAATAATGCAAGCAATTTATTGCTGTACTACATATTTGAAAATGCCTTTAGCTTTTTTGATACGGCGTATGCATCTGCCTTAACAGTATTACTACTTGTGGTTCTGGTAGTGCTCGCATTGCTGCAATTTGGCGTGATTGAAAAACGGGTGCACTACCGATGAGTCGCACTTTACATATATTGTCGGTTTTTTGTGCTTGGGCATTAGGATTTGTTTGGTTGTTTCCACTCATCTATGCCATATGGGCCGCCATTCATCCGCCTGAATACGCAACACATTTTTCATTGTTTGCACCTCTGACGATGGAAAATTTTAAAGCAGCGTGGAATGAAGCGCCGTTCATGCGCTACATGCTCAATACCGTCATAATCACGACGATTATATTGGCAGGCCAATTAGTGCTATGCACACTGGCAGCCTATGCGCTTGCACGGATGGAGTTTATCGGCAGAGGCTTAATTTTCGCTTTGGTATTGATGCAACTTATGGTGGTGCCCGAAATTCTGATCGTAGAGAATTATCAGACCCTTGCAGGTTTAAATTTAGTGGATACACATTGGGGTGTTGCATTGCCATACCTAGCAAGTGCGTTTGGTATTTTTCTCCTCAGGCAGACCTTTAAAACAGTGCCGCAGGATTTAGAGAATGCGGCCAAGATAGAAGGTTGTTCTGTGTTGGCAATTATATGGAAAGTGTATGTGCCACTTGCCAAGCCAACTTATCTAGCTTTTTCCTTAGTATCTGTTAGTTATCACTGGAATAATTTTTTATGGCCTTTGGTCATAACCAATACCGAGAAAAGCAGACCGCTCACCGTTGGTATGTCAATATTTGGAGCCCCGGAATCGGGTGTTGATTGGTCCATCATTTCAGCGGGTACATTAATCTCGGTTGGGCCATTGCTTGTATTGTTTATTTTGTTTCAACGTCAGTTTGTTCAGTCGTTCATGCAAGCCGGAATCAAGTAATGAGAATTCTGACATGGAATATTCAAGCGACCAAGGGGTGCGATAATAAGTTTGATGTTCACCGCATCGTAGGTCGAATAAAACAACTGGGCACATGGGATGTCATTTGTTTGCAGGAAGTATCTAAAAACATTCCAGATCTAAACGGTGACGATCAGCCCGCGATTATATCCAGCGAATTTTCTGGGTATGAACCGGTGTGGGGTCCGGGGTTCAGCGCAGCTGGTGCAAATCATAATCGTTGTGAATTCGGTAATCTAACATTGGTTAAAGCGAAATTATTTCAAAATTCGCGAGTACATAGCTTACCAAGCCCATCGGTGGATGTTTTGCAAATGCCGCGTACGATGGTTGAAGTTGTTGTTGGCTTAGACGGTCATTTTGTTTCTATCTTTAATTCACATTTGGCATTCCACTCAAGTGCTGAACGTGTGCAGCAAATTCAAGCTATCACTCAATTGCGAGACCAAGTTTTATCAAAGTACGATTCGGCAACGGTTCCTGATTCCTGGGGGCCTTATAGGTACGTTAATGAATGTTCGACGGTTATTTTGTGTGGCGATCTGAATGAGGATTTGGGTACTGATGTATTTGATACGGAAATCCTTGCTCAAGGTTGGTTCGATTGCTGGTCACTTCAAAACAGTCGACAACCGCGGCAACCCACCTGTGGGTGTTTTGACCAAGAGCAATGGCCACAAGGACCACATGTGAAAGACTTTTTTCTTGTGTCTAGGAACACATCAATTAACACGCTACGGGTGGACGTCGATGTGGCAACAGATGCATCTGATCATCAGCCAGTATTTATGGAGATTGCGTTGTGAGTGTTCTTACATCGAGTAAGAACAATGTATCTAACATGGTTGCACTACCAGCCATCATCTCGCCTCAACCCAGGATTGTTTTTACGGATGTCGACGACACACTAACCTGTGATGGTCGTTTGCCTTATGAAACCTTCTGCGCATTGTATCAATTGCAGAATGCTGGAATTGAAGTTGTACCCGTGACAGGGGCAAGCGCTGGCTGGTGTGACTGCATCATTAAAACGTGGCCGGTAAACCACATTATTGGTGAGAACGGTGCGCTCACAATGGAGCGAAATGATCGAGGTGTTGTGTCGACTCATTTTTTGAAGAATGAGGAGGATGTGAAGTCGGATTATGACGAGTTGATAAAGCTGGGGGAAAGCCTGTCACAACGTATGCCGCAGATACGGTTTACGCAAGACCAGCCATTTCGTATTACTGATATCGCTTTCGATATTGGACAAACGGTGACAGTGGAAGAGGCCTTAGCGGAGGAGGCGAAGTTGTGGCTATTAGAGAAAGGAGCAAAAGCGAAACGTAGCTCGATACACATCAATGCTTGGATTGGAGAGCATTCAAAAGCATCTGGCGCATTAGGATGGTTAGCGCAGCGTGATTTTACCGAACAAGATTGCCTCTTCATTGGCGATTCACCCAACGATGAGTCCATGTTTCAGCAATTTCAACTATC
>CALHOU010000153.1 GCA_938035945.1 uncultured Granulosicoccaceae bacterium | reverse complement strand
TGGTGTGACGACCATCTCTTGAATCAAAACGTTTTGTGGCATTTGATAGGCGAACAAGATCATGTCCGCTACATGGCTAGCCGGTATTCCACCTCCGATTCTTACTTTGTTGTCTTTGTAGGCCTTTAACGTATTTGGGTCGGTTACGTGATCAAGCACCTCGGTTTCGATAATGCCGGGGGAGATTACAATCACACGCACATCATGCGGTGCTAAGTAACTACGAAGACTCTCAGAAATCGCATGAACAAAAAACTTACTACCACAGTACACAGTATGGTCAGGATAAACTTTGCGACCAGCAATAGAGCTCATGTTGACAATGGTGCCTTGCTTGCGCTCCTTCATTCTATTAATAAACGGATGCAACGCATTCATCACACCCTTTATATTGATATCAATGGTTTCATCCCATTCATCAGGGTCTTGATCGCCAATATCAGCAAGGCGCGCAATACCTGCGTTGTTAAATAAACAATCCACAGGTCCGTACTGTTGTTCGGCTTGCTTGACCGCTTCTGCGATGGCGGCTCGGTCTCGTACATCCACCTGAGCGCAAATGCAATTGGGTAGCGCTAACGCTTGCATTCGATCCAGCCTTCTCGCCATCAGTAGTAACGGGTGGCCGGCGTTTGAAAATGCGATGGCGGTAGCTTCTCCAATGCCAGAACTTGCGCCAGTTATTGCGATTAATGGTTTGCTCATCAGTTGCTCCTTATGCTATTGCCGTTGACTATCAGGCAGGCAAAATCATGCTTTTGATCAGTCCAGGTTCTTCATTTACTTGAAGCTTGAATGCTTGTTCTGATTCCTCAATTGAGAATCTGTGTGTGATTAGGGTGTCTACATCAATGTGCGAGTTGTGAACTAAAGCTATTGCACGATCATAAACATCCCCCATGCGCCTGGAAAATCGCAAATCAAGACCACGTCTGCGCGCTTGTGCTGCGGAAAAATTAGTATAGCGATCTCCATCAGGAATGCCGACAAGCACAACGCGCCCACCGATCACGCTGGCCATAATCGCGTCATGCATGCCGTTTGGAGAATTGGTTGCTTCAATAACCAAATCACAGCCACGGCTTGCGGTTGCAGCAGAAATAATGTCGAGCGAGTTACCCACCTCGCTTGCACCGAGCGATAGTGCTTTGTCGAGTCGGTGTTGTTGTGGGTCTATCGCTATTATTTTATGGCAGCCGGTTTTAACTAACAGCTGAATAATGCCGAGCCCAATGCCGCCACAGCCGAGCACCGCAATGGTTTCCATGAGTTTTGGTTTTGCCAAGTCAATAGCGTGAATACAAACACCCAAGGGTTCAAGCATCGCCGCTTGCTCAGCGCTCATGCTTGCAGGTAATTTTATTAACGTACTTTGGGGTACTGGGAACGACTTTGTCATAGCGCCGTTATACGGGGGGGCGCCAATAAATCTTACGTTTGGGCACAGGTTATGGTGTCCACGTGCACACCATTCGCACGTGTGACAGGGTGTTGCAGGGTCCACTGCGACCAGTTCACCTGCTTGTACGTTTTTAGCGGGTACGTCTTGCACGGCGCGTGCAGAAAATTCATGGCCCGGGACAAACGGTGCTTGGATGATCGCGCCGCCAATGCCACCGTCTTTGTAGTAATGCAGGTCGCTGCCACAAACGCCGACAGCGGCAACATCCACCATAACTTCGTCACTGGTAGGGGCGGGTGGCGTGTAATCCCTAATTTGGATGTCGTTTGCCGCGTGGATGAACAATGCCTTATTGCTGGTCACCGCTTTTCGTATCCTTTGTAAAATTAAATGGCGTTACTGGTGTCGCCATCAAAAAGATGAACATGGCCTAAATCCGGTTGAAGGTGTATCGCATCACCGGGGCGCAACTCAATCCGGTCGCGGGTTATTGCGCAAAGACTGTGTTCGGCAATATTGAGATACACGTGGGTCTCGGGCCCGGTAGGTTCGACAACTTTCACCGTACCAACTATGCTGCCGTGCTGTGCTTGGGTGGACACGTGAAAGTGCTCGGGGCGAATCCCGTAGTGAATTATTTGCCCGACCTGTAAGCTGCTATTGGTTGGCAGCGGAAAATGTGTGTCACCAATGACGGCGGATTGTGCTCCGTTGTTTTGCTGGACCTCGCATTTCAGAATGTTCATGCTGGGTGAACCAATGAACTGTGCAACAAAGAGATTGTTAGGGTTGTCGTATATCTCCATTGGTGTGCCGCTTTGTTCAATGTAACCGCCACGCATGACCACAACTTCGTCAGCCATGGTCATGGCCTCGATTTGATCGTGCGTTACATACACCGTCGTGGTTTTGAGGCGTTGATGTAAGTCTTTAATTTCAGTGCGCATCTGTACGCGCAACTTGGCATCTAAATTAGATAAAGGTTCATCGAATAAAAATACATCAGGGTCTCGAACAATGGCGCGTCCCATGGCTACCCGCTGGCGTTGGCCGCCGGATAATTCCTTAGGCAATCGATCCAAGTATTCATCTAGACCAAGAATGGATGATGCCCAATTTACTTTTTCATCCATGGTTTTTTTGTCGGTCTTATTCAAGCGCATCGAAAACGCCATGTTTTTGCGAACCGTCATGTGTGCATAGAGCGCATAGTTTTGAAATACCATGGCAATGTTGCGATCTTTTGCGTGCACATCGTTTACGCGTTTGTCATCGAATAAAATATCTCCGCCGGTTACTGATTCAAGCCCTGCAATCATTCGCAATAGCGTTGACTTGCCACAACCCGATGGGCCCAGCAGCACGACAAACCGACCGTCCTCTACGTCCAGATTTAACCGGTGCAGGACTTTAACGTTACCGTACGCCTTTTCTAGATTGGAAATTTTTACCGATGACATAGTCAATGAATCAATGTTGAAAGTGTGGAATTGAAACGACACCACCCTGACTTGGAGGGGGACAGGGTGGTGTCTTCCTAGTGGCTAACCAAGATCGGCTTCGTCAACTACAGCATCAACCAGCTTGGCTATCTGGTCCATACACTTCTTGGCACTACCATCGTAGTCCTGTCCCGTTAACAATTTACCCAGCTCAGTTGGGATTTCGTTGTTGGCCACACCCGCCCAAATCGCTAGATCAGGCTCGGATGCCATGACGTTGTCAATCGTCCATTTGACAGTATCAAGGTGACGTGTAGTGCCAGCGCCTTCGAGACCTTTTCTTTCGACGATACGTGGGTCAGAATAACTTGACGTTCTCATTGGGGCGAAACCCCCAATCAACGTACAACGAGTCATGACATCTTTTGAACAAGCCCATTGCAAGAACAACCAGGCGGCTTCTTGGTTCTTTGAATAACGTGAAAGCGCGATGCTCGAACCACCTTGATGACCCCAGCCAGGAATTTCACCAAAGCCGACATCATCGCGTGAACGTAAACTTGCACTGCCTTCCAACGGCTTAGCCATTTCCCAAAGACCCTTAACTTCCGAATCATCTGCATTCCAGCCAGGGAAGAATTCCGCCCAACTTTGACAAAGTGCTATTTGCCCAGCGGCGCCCATCTGCCATTGACCATCCCACGTTGATGTGACCGATGCGGCTGGTGAATTCTTGAGTAGATTTTGGTACCACTCAAGACCAGCGATACCAGCTTCATCATTACCCGAGAAGTTTTTATCGGCACCGAAGATTGAACCACCGTGTCCCCAAACTGCCTGAGTCCAATCGCACTCAAGTGAATAGTGACCTGACTTAGCCTGTAAGCCCGTGCCGAAAATGTTGTTCTCTTTTTCAGCCGCGGTGATCATCTCAACGGCTTTAGTGAAATCCTCGTATGTGCGAGGTACTTCAATACCATGCTTTTCAAGAATATCTTTGCGATACATTAAAGTGAATATAGGAATGTCGAAGGGTAAGCCAATCCACTTGCCGTCGTATTCACAAATACCTTCTACCAATGGCTTTGAAAAGTCATCAAAGTCAAATCCTGGCATCGCCAGATCAGCATTAGATTCGTAGAGTTCGACAGGATCTACCGTGTCTGGCGAGAACGTAGAGGTCCAGGCTTGGTCAAGGTAGTAAATATCGTAAGTACCTAGTTGACCCTGCACATCTTGTGTGGCTTTTGCCAATACTTGCTCAAGCGGTACGATTTCAATCTCTACATTAATCCCCGTAAGTTCAGTGAACTCAGATTTGAGTTCATTGAGAACGTTAGTGGGCGGTGTGGCTTCTGAAGTGTATCGAATAGTGGTGCCAGCGTAGGGCTTGCCTGCTTCTCGCAAGAAGTCTGCAATCTCCGGTGGCGTGGTGTTTTCAGCAGCATGTGCCATTTGGCCGAAAAATGGTCGATTGTTTCCGCCCAGCAAGCCTGCTGAATAAGCAGAAAATCCAACACCTGCCAGCCCCATGTTCTTCAGGAACTGACGTTTTGATATTTTCCCTGCGGTAAACTTGTTAGCTGAATCTACAATAAAATTTTGTTTATTAAAGCGTTTAAAGCTCATTAACTTCTCCTCTCGTAGTTTTACTGCTTTTAGTGATGCTCAAACGCATCAGTCTTTGATGGCACCCATAGTCAACCCTCGTACAAGATGGTTCTGTACAAGAAGAATGAAAATGAAGCCGGGTATAATCGCCGCGGTTCCAAGCGCTGAAATATATCCCCACTCAGAACCGGTTGACGTTACAAAGGTGGTGATTTTTACTGGTACCGTTCTTATTGAATTAGTTAAGAACAACGACAATAAAAATTCGGTCCAAGAAAATATGAAACACAGTACCGCGGTCGCTGCTATGCCGCCTTTAATCATGGGTACCACGACCATATAAAAACATTGAAATCGTGTCGCGCCATCAATCATTGCTGCTTGGTCGACTTCGATGGGCACGTCATCGAAGAACGATTTTAAAATGAGTAGTGCAATTGGAATGTTGATGAGTGTGTGCGCAATGATGATTCCAAGGTGTGTGTCTCGAAGCCCTAAATCTCTAAATATAAAAACCAGTGGAATAATAATGGCAACGGGTGGGAGAAATCGTTGCGATAAAATCCAGTGCATATATCCCTGAGCGCCCCTAAACGACAGGCGTGACAAAGCGTAGGCGGCAAGTAGTGAAATGACGGTGGCTAATATTGTTGAACAAGTGGCGATAATGATTGACGACATAATCGATCCTCTGCCGTCGTATGCACCGTCGCCGCTTGTGCCCATCAATATGCTGGAATTCTTAGTGCTATCCGATTTACGACCACCGAGTACAGTCACTTTGTAGTTATCGAAGGTGGGTTTGAAGTCGAATACCACGACACGGTCTTTATTAAAAATGGCCGAGATTGGTTTTATAGATGTGAGTGCGAACCAAGCTATGGGGAAAACGAAAATAGCAACCGTAACAATCGCCACGACGTAGCGGGCAGTACTTTTTATTGTTGCACTCGACATCAGAATCTCACCTTGAAGATTTTTATAAACAGGCTGGCTGTTATCAGTACGAGGATTAAAGTCGCCAGTGCCACGGTAGAGGCGTAAGGGAAATTTGCGCTTTTGAAATAAACCGTGCCTGCATAGGCGGTAAGGGTTTCTGTGGCCGTGCCTGGGCCGCTGTCAGTCATGACTTTTACGTAGTCAAAAATCCTGAACAGATCGATGCCTCGGATAAGAACTGCCAAGGCGATGATTTTTGACATCATTGGCAAGGTTAAAAAAACGAAGGCTTGAAAGCTGGACGCGCCGTCGATGGAGGCCGCTTCAAAAGGCTCGCGCGGTAAGGCGCGCAAGCCTGCCAACATAATTAGAACCATAAAGGGCGTCCATTGCCAAACATCGGCGACGATGACCCCCCATAATGCTGTCGAGCCAGTTCCTAAGATTGGAGTGCTCGGAGATAACAGGCCTAGCGAGTACAGCGAATTACTAATGACACCGAACGAGCTGTCATACATAAGCAAAAACATCATGCCCGTAACGGCCGGTGGCACAACCAGTGGCAGAGTCATGAGTGCTCGAAGTACACCAAAGCCACGTTTATCTGAATCCAGGATTAGCGCAATGGTCAAACCTAGAACCAACTGTAAGGTCAGTGCAATAAAAGCATAAGTAAACGTTATTTGTACGGCATCCCAAACTCGCTCGTCAGAGAGTAATTTTTCCCAGTTCCACGAAGGCATGAACTTTTCTTTGCGTGTTGCCGGATTGCGTTTGTAAAAAGATAACCATAGAGAATAAAGAACAGGGTAGAGACCGAAGACGATAAGAAGCGAGGTAACGGGAAACAGCCACGGTAACGGATGTTCCGAAGTGAGCCATCGAAGCGGCAGCGCGCGCTTAGTCATTGGCCAAGGTAACGCAGGGTTGTTTGCGTCCAGTCGCAGTTTCCATCATTTCTTGTGACTCATTTCCTAAGCTTGCTTGACTTATATTCCCCTACTATGAAATTATTTTCAACTACTGATATTAATTACACCCATGAGTCAGAAATCTAACACCAAGCCCAGCGAGGTTGAGGCAAGTCTGTCTGTAAGGGCTGCATGGCTTCACTATGCGGGTGGCTGGACTCAGGCCGAGGTGGCTAAAAAGCTGGGTGTGAGTAAATTAAAGGCTCACCGTCTCATCACCAAAGCAAATCGTGATGGCATGGTCAAGGTGTATATCGATGGCGATGTTGCGGAATGTCTTCAGCATGAGCAGAGGCTCTCTGAACGGTATGGTCTGGAATATTGTGAAGTGGTTCCAGTTTTAGACGATGAGGCGCTACCGCTTAAGTCTCTGGGTCCTGCTGGTGGGCAGTACCTACGTCGGTTGATCGAAAGTTCGACTGACAACACCATGACAGTGGGCTTGGGTCATGGTCGGACAATGGCGGCCTGCGTCGAAAATATCCCCCGAATGCGCACGTGTGATGTTCAGTTTGTCTCGTTGTTGGGTGGGTTTTCCAGGAAATTTGCCGCTAATCCTCATGATGTCATCTATCGATTAGCTGATCGTACAGGTGCTCATGCCTTTGTTCTTCCAGTGCCTTTCGCTGCAGACACAAAGGAAGATAAAGAGGTGTTGATGGGGCAAAGCGGTTTGCAGGAAGTATTCTCGATGGCGAGAAATACACCGTTGAAAATTGCCGGCATCGGTTCGGCGCAACTGAGTTCTTCGCTGTACCAAACCGACTTAATCGATGAGTCGGATGTGGCGGCAATAACAGCGGCCGGTGGTGTAGGGGAACTCGTTGGAAACTTTTTCGCAACCGATGGCTCGTTTGTGAGTACGCAGCTATCGCAACGAACAATGGGCTTGTCAGTAGATGATTTAAAAGATTCTCAAGTGGTGGCAATAGCAGGTGGTGATAGTAAAACCGCTGCTATAAAAGCTGTTTTAAACAGCGGATTATTAAACGGTCTTATTACAGACGAAATGACCGCCAGCAAACTTATTTAACATTACAAATCCAAAAGCGGTGAAAATAATGAGTGATTCGGATAACCATTGGCAGTTGCGTGAGCAAATCATCGAACAGTGTTTATGGATGAACTCATCGGGATTGAATCAAGGGACATCGGGCAACATCAGTGTCCGCTATAAAAATTCGATGCTTATCACGCCCAGCGGTGTGCCATATGAGCAGTTACAGCCGCAAGACATCGCAAAAATGTCGTTAAAACACAACCGATACGAATGGGAAGGCCCGTACGCTCCCTCATCTGAATGGCACTTTCATCGAGCTATTTTGCAAAGCAACCCATCTTATGCGGCAGTGGTACACACGCATTCAACCTATGCCACTGTATTGTCGATGTCGCAGCGAAAGATACCAGCCTGCCACTATATGATCGCCGCTTTTGGCGGTCCGACAGTCAGGTGCTCGAAATACGCTACCTTCGGTACACCTAAATTGTCAGCCAATATCCTCAAAGCTATGCGCAATCGATCAGCTTGCCTGATGGCTAACCACGGTATGGTTGTGGCTGGGAAAAATCTTGATAATGCCATGTGGGCAGCTGTTGAGCTCGAAACACTGGCTAAACAGTACTATTTAGCGAGTCGGATGGAAAAACTGATTATATTGTCGGACGAAGAAATCGCAAATGTGTTGGAAAAGTTTGCCAATTATGGCCCCAAAGATAAAGATGCCGGTCCTGAGCATGAGCAAAATCAGGCGCAGGCCAGCGCCAATGATGACAATTTGCCGACGCAAAATGCGCCGCGCCACAACAGACCACCAGGTAAGCAACCCACCATAAAACTGCCAGTTGCAAAGTAGTAACTGGCTTTATTCATAATTATCAACTGCTTACCATGGCTGTTGTTACCCATCTCGATGCTCGGCATTGTTTTTCGTTAAGAAGGCTGGGAATAGATACGTTCCTGGTGAGGGGGTAATATTTAATTTACATCTTGTAGCACTTGGTATTTTTCCCTGATATACTTATCGGCTACCGCGCACCGGAACAACCCGTTGCGTGATGAGATTTCCTAAAAAACCGGTTGGCTCGTTGCAAGGGCAGCATGCTCAGGCTCGACCATCCGGTTTTTGTGTTTGATAGGTTTTGCCCTAGTTCGTTAATGAACGAAATGGGTCAGAAAACCGTCAGGCATATGAACTAGACCAGATAAGCCACGCCGACGCTATTTACAGCAGGCGGGAAAGTATTGGTCGTTACAGTCGAATGCGCGATCTGGGCCGAGGGCAACCTGTTCTTGGTCGTGTGTTTATGGCGGAGACAAAAATGACACTTGGTGTTCTAGGCCAGAAGCTTGGCATGACACGCATATTCGATGACGCAGGCATTTCTCAGCCGGTCACCGTTATCCATGTGCAGCCCAATCGTATTACTGCGCGCAAGACAGCCGAAACTGACGGCTATGAGTCTGTGCAAATCACCACTGGTAGCAAAAAGACAAGCCACTTGAGCAAGTCTCAGATCGGTCACTTCGCGAAAGCAGGTGTGGAAGCCGGTCGTGGCCTTATGGAATTCCGCCTTGAAGGTGTTGAGTTCAATGAAGAGGACATGGTTGTCGGTGGTTCAGTCGGTCTTGAGTTGTTTGAAGCAGGTCAAAAGGTCGATGTAACGGGCACTTCAATCGGTAAAGGTTTTGCCGGTGGGGTTAAGCGCCACAACTTCCAAATGCAAGATGCCACACACGGTAACTCTGTTTCTCACCGTGCGCCTGGTTCAATCGGTCAGAACCAAACGCCTGGCCGTGTATTCAAAGGTAAGCGAATGGCAGGTCATATGGGTGCACGCAAGCGCACCATGCAAAACCTGACCATCGTTCGCATCGATGCTGAAAAAGAAGTCATCCTCGTCAAGGGTGCGGTTCCAGGGGCTGAAGGCAGTGATGTCGTGATTAAGCCTGCAGTGAAAATCAAACGTAAGAGCTGATTCAAATGGATCTTAAAACTCACAGTGGTGGCACAGTAGCGGTATCTGATACCGTTTTTGGCGCAACCTATAACGAAGGTCTCGTACACCAGATTGTTACCGCTTATATGGCTGGTGGCCGTTCAGGTAACGCGGCTCAAAAAACGCGCTCTGAAGTACGCGGCGGTGGTGCAAAGCCTTGGCGCCAAAAAGGCACTGGTCGTGCTCGTGCTGGTACTTCACGAAGCCCGATCTGGGCAGGTGGTGGTGTGACATTCGCGGCTAAGAAGCGCGACTACTCACAGAAAGTAAACAAAAAAATGTACCGCGCGGCGCTTCGCTCGATTTTGTCGCAAGCAGCCACCGACGGTCGCTTGGTTATTCTTGATTCGCTCGACATCAGTGAAGCAAAAACCAAAACCATGAAAGCGAAACTTGATGAGCTAAACATAAGTAAAGCGCTTGTGTTGCTTGATGAAGTAAGCAAGCCGGTTTACTTGTCGTGCCGCAACATTCCAAATATTCAAGTGCTCGATGTCGATGGCGTTAACCCGGTTTCATTGGTTCGTTACCCACACATCGTGACAACTGCTGCAGCAATCAAGCAACTTGAGGAGCGTCTAGCATGAACGAAGAGCGTTTATACAAGATTCTTCTGGCGCCACACGTATCAGAAAAAACCGCTACTTCTGCAGAGATGCAGGGACGTCACGCGTTCAAAGTGGCTAACGATGCAAGCAAGCTAGAAGTACGCAAAGCCGTCGAAAAGCTATTTAAGGTCGATGTTAAGAGCGTGCAAATTGTCAACGTTAAAGGTAAGACCAAGCGTTTTGGTGCTTCCATGGGTAAACGTTCCGATTGGCGTAAAGCAATAGTCAGACTGGCCGAAGGCCAAGATCTAGACTTCATGAGCATCGAGGGATAAAGCGTCATGGCACTGGTTAAATCCAATCCAACCTCACCTGGTCGCCGTTTTCAGGTTCGTGTTGTAAATAAAGAGCTTTCAAAAGAAGGTCCTTACGAGCCTCTAGTTGAAAGCCTCAGTAAGTCAGGTGGTCGTAACAACAAAGGTCGCATCACGACTCGTCACATTGGTGGTGGTCATAAGCGTCGTTACCGTGTTATCGATTTCAAACGCGACAAAGACGGTATCCCAGCAGTGGTTGAGCGTCTTGAGTACGATCCAAACCGCACTGCCAACATTGCATTAGTTAAGTATGCAGACGGCGAACGCCGCTACATCATTGCAACCAAAGGCATGAGTGCTGGTGACAAATTGATGTCTGGTCGTGAAGCGCCGATCAAATCGGGTAACTGCTTACCACTAAACAACGTACCTGTTGGTTCAACCGTGCATTGCATCGAGTTAAAGCCGGGTGCCGGTGCGCAAATCGCCCGAACCGCTGGTGCTGCCGTTCAATTGGTTGCACGTGAAGGTCAGTATGCGACCTTGCGTTTACGTTCTGGCGAAATGCGTCGTGTGCAGGCCGATTGTCGAGCCACTATCGGTGAAGTTGGTAATGCAGAACACGCACTTCGCAAGTTAGGTAAAGCTGGTGCAAAACGCTGGCGTGGTGTTCGTCCAACCGTTCGCGGTGTGGCGATGAACCCAGTAGATCATCCACATGGTGGTGGTGAAGGCCGTACCTCAGGTGGTCGTCATCCGGTTAGCCCATGGGGTACACCGACCAAAGGTTACAAGACTCGTTCGAACAAACGCACCGATAACATGATCGTGCGTCGTCGAAGTAAGAAATAAGGAATAAGCCGTGCCACGTTCATTAAGAAAAGGTCCGTTTGTCGATCATCATCTTGTAAAGAAGGTTGACGAAGCCAAAGCCACTAACAGCAAGCGTCCAATTAAAACCTGGTCGCGTCGCTCGATGATCTTGCCAGATATGGTTGGTTTAACCATAGCTGTGCATAACGGTCGTCAACATGTGCCAGTGTTGGTTTCAGAAAACATGGTTGGTCACAAGCTCGGCGAGTTCTCTGCTACTCGTACTTACAAAGGCCATGTGGCCGACAAGAAAGCGAGATAAGACATGCAAGTTGAATCCACATTGAAGCACGCTCGCATCTCTGCGCAGAAAGTGCGTTTAGTTGCTGATCAAGTCCGCGGTCTTCCGGTTGAGAAGGCGTTGGAAGTGTTAACTTTCAGCGAAAAGAAAGCTGGCGCGATCATGAAGAAACTGGTTGATAGCGCAATTGCTAACGCTGAGCACAACGAAGGCGCTGACATCGACGAACTTAAAATTGCCGCCGTTCAAGTGAACGAAGGTCCAACAATGAAACGACTACGCGCTCGAGCCAAAGGCCGCGCTAACCGTATTCTCAAGCGTACTAGTCACATCACTGTGACAGTGTCGGACCGTTAGGAGCAGAGCGAAACATGGGTCAAAAAGTACATCCAATCGGTATCCGTCTTGGTATTTCTCAAGATTGGAATTCAACCTGGTATGCGGGCACAGAAGATTACGCAAACTATTTGAACGACGACATCAAAGTGCGTGAACTACTCAGAAAAGAGTTGGCTCATGCATCTGTTAGTCGTATTCAAATCGACCGGCCGGCAAAGGCTGTGGTTATAACGATTCACTCGGCACGTCCAGGTATCGTTATTGGTAAGAAAGGCGAAGATATCGAGCGTCTACGACGTGCGATTGCGCCGCAATTAGGTTTGAATATCAACAACGTGAAAATCAACGTTGCCGAAATTCGTAAGCCAGAGATAGATGCACAGCTAGTAGCCGAAGGTGTTGCTCAGCAGTTGGAACGACGCGTTATGTTCCGTCGTGCAATGAAGCGTGTATTGACCAACACCATGCGCTTAGGTGCGCAAGGTGTAAAGATCGCAGTTTCTGGTCGTTTGAACGGCGCTGAGATTGCACGTCGCGAGTGGTACCACGACGGACGTGTGCCATTGCATACACTCCGTGCAGACATCGACTACGGCACAGCCGAAGCGAAAACCACTTACGGCATTATCGGTATCAAGGTTTGGATTTGCCACGGCGAAGTATTCGATCTTGAAGACAAGCGCGCGAAAAGCGCTGCTGCAACAACAGCTAAGTAAGCGAGCACAGAGTCATGCTTCAACCGAAACGTACAAAATTTAGAAAGCAGCACAAAGGCCGTAATCGTGGTCTTGCGCTGAACGGTAACAAGGTCAGCTTCGGCGAATATGGCCTGAAGGCGAACGCGCGTGGTCGATTGACTGCACGCCAGATCGAATCTGCACGTCGTGCTATGACTCGTCACATTAAGCGTGGCGGAAAAATCTGGATTCGTATCTTCCCTGACACACCTGTTACTAAGAAGCCTATCGAAGTTCGAATGGGTAAAGGTAAAGGTAATGTTGAATACTGGGTAGCCAAGATTCAACCAGGCAAAATGCTCTACGAAATGGAGGGCGTTTCAGAAGAGATTGCACGTGAAGCATTCGCGTTGGCAGCGGCTAAGCTTCCCATCTCAACAACGTTTGTAGTGAGGACTTTGGCGTAATGGCAGCGGCAGCAGCAGAATTAAGAGATAAGTCGGTCGACGAACTCAACACAGAGTTGGCGGCATTGTTTCGAGAACAGTTCAACTTGCGCATGCAGCAGGGTACTGGACAAGAAGTAAAGCCACACAACCACAAGCGTGTGCGTCGTCAGATCGCTCGTATTAAAACGATTATCAATCAGAAGCAGTCGGGCGCATAAGCATGAGTACTGAGAATAATAAACTGCAGCGCACGGAAGTTGGCCGAGTGTTGAGTAACAAAATGCAGCAATCAGCAACCGTTGTTGTTGAGCGTCGCGTAAAGCATCCGATGTATGGCAAGTACATACGTCGCAGCAAGAAGTACCACGTTCATGATGCGGAAAACGTACTGAACATTGGTGATCTTGTGCAGATTAAAGAATGCCGACCCATTTCCAAGACCAAGTCTTGGACTCTGGATAAGGTACTGGAAGCGGCGGCTGAGTAAGCCTGGTCCGTTTTTATAATAGAACAATATAGAGTAGCGTTCCGATGATTCAAATGCAGACCGTTCTGAATGTCGCTGACAACAGTGGTGCCAGACGCGTTCAGTGCATAAAAGTACTGGGCGGTTCACACCGCCGTTATGCTCGCGTAGGCGATATCATAAAGATCAGCGTCAAGGATGCCATCCCTCGTGGTCGCGTCAAAAAAGGTGAGGTATACAACGCGGTTGTGGTACGCACTCGCAAAGGTATTCGTCGAGCCGATGGTTCTGCCATCCGCTTTGACTCGAATGCTGCCGTTATCCTGAACGCAAAGCTTGAGCCAATCGGCACTCGTATCTTCGGGCCTGTTACCCGTGAGCTACGAACTGAGAAGTTCATGAAGATTGTGTCACTGGCACCAGAAGTACTGTAGGTAACACGCAATGAAACTGATTAAATCAGGTGACGATGTCATCGTACTTGCCGGCAAAGATAAAGGCCGACGTGGAAAAGTAGCCAAAGTATTAGACGATCGACTCATTGTCGATGGCGTCAACATGGTGAAAAAGCACGCCAAAGGGAACCCGCAAGCGGGTGACCCAGGTGGCATACAAGAAAAGGAAGCGTCCATTCATATTTCGAATGTGGCTCTGTTTAACCCTAAGACCAAAAAGGGTGGACGAGTAGGCGTACGCGTAAACAGTGCTGGTAAGAAAGAGCGCTTTTTTAACGCAGACGACTCCGCAGTCGACTAGAGACGGTTAACGTAATGACTAGATTAGCAACAGAATACAAAGAGAAAATACTTCCAGCACTTGTGGAAGAATTCTCATACAAAAGCGTCATGCAAGCTCCGCGTATCGAAAAGATCACGTTGAACATTGGCTTGGGTGAAGCAGTTGGTGACAAGAAAGTGCTTGAGAATGCAATTCGCGACATGACCGCAATTGCAGGTCAGAAGCCAGTTGTAACGGTTGCCAGGAAATCAATTGCGGGTTTTAAAATTCGCGATGGTTATCCAATTGGATTGAAAGTAACTTTGCGCAAAGCTCGTATGTATGAGTTTCTTGATCGCTTGGTTGCTATCTCTATTCCGCGTATTCGTGACTTTCGTGGCATTAGCCCTAAGTCCTTCGATGGTCGTGGAAACTACAGCCTGGGTGTGAAAGAACAAATCATCTTCCCAGAAATTGATTACGACAAGATCGACGCGATTCGTGGCATGGATATCACCATAACCACGTCAGCAAAAACAGATGCGGAAGCGCTGTCAATGTTGAAGAAATTCAACTTTCCGTTCCGCACTTAATAAAAGAGTAGCTTGTGGCCAAGAAATCAATGATCGCGCGCGAAGCAAAGCGCACTAAGCTGGTCCGCCAATACGCGGCGAAGCGAAAGCAATTGAAAGCAACGATTATCTCGGAAGAGGCGTCGTTTGAAGACAAGATGGCAGCGGTGACTGCACTGGCTAAGTTGCCACGCGATTCATCACCTGCAAGACAACGTAATCGTTGCCGCATCACTGGTCGTCCTCACGGTTACTACCGTAAGTTTGGCCTAAGTCGAAATAAGCTACGTGAAGCCGCCATGCGTGGTGATGTGCCAGGTCTGGTTAAGGCCAGCTGGTAAGCCTCGTCGGTTAAGGAATAGAGTACATATTTATGAGCATGTCAGATCCAATCGCCGATATGTTGACCCGCATCCGTAACGGTCAACAGGCGCAGAAGGTTGAAGTTTCAATGCCTGCCTCCAAAGTTAAGAGTGCAGTCGCGGATGTATTGGTATCGGAAGGTTATGTTACCAGTCACGCCACAGCTGACGTTGATGGCAAGCCAACACTAACCGTTACCTTGAAGTACTTCGAAGGCAAGCCGGTTATTGACAAGATTCAGCGCGTTAGCCGTCCAGGCCTACGTCGCTACTGCGATGCCAGCAGCATACCTGATGTTTTGGGTGGCCTAGGTGTCGCAATTGTGTCCACCTCTCAAGGTGTGATGACCGGCGTTAAAGCACGCGCCGAAGGCCATGGTGGCGAGCTTCTTTGCACGGTTCAGTAAGTTAGAACCTGTACTAGATAAGACTAATTTTTAAGATTTAGACGACGTCGGAATACAGACATGTCACGCGTAGCAAAACAACCGATTGAAGTGCCAAAAGGCGTAGATCTGACCATCAGTGGTCAAACCGTTAGCGCCAAAGGCCCGAAAGGCAATGAGTCAGTCACATTGCACGAGCAAGTACAGCCTGCTTTAGAAGATGGCATCCTTGGCGTAAAACCAATTGATGAGTCAAAAGCCGCTATCGCCATGGCTGGAACCATGCGTTCCTTGCTAAATAACCTGGTTATTGGTGTATCAACCGGGTTTGAAAAGAAATTGGAATTGCGCGGTGTTGGTTATCGTGCCCAAGCACAGGGTAATTCTGTCAACCTGACACTCGGATTTTCACACCCGGTTGTGCATAAAGTGCCAGACGGCATCAAGGTTGAAACACCAAGCCAAACTGAAATTGTTGTCAGTGGTAGTAACAAGCAAGTGGTAGGTCAAGTTGCTGCGGACATTCGCGGCTATCGCCCACCGGAACCATATAAAGGTAAGGGCGTTCGTTATGTTGACGAATACGTTCTTATGAAAGAAGCGAAGAAGAAGTAATCAAAGCTCTCTTTCTCTTATATTAAACAGGTTTAAAAGATGGACAAGAAAACAAGTCGGTTGCGTCGCGCTAAACGCACCAGAGCAAAAATTAAAGAGCTATGTGTGCCGCGTTTGTCTGTGCATCGCACGCCACGCCACATCTATGCTCAAGTGATTGCTGGTGACGGACAGAAAGTTGTCGCAACAGCATCAACGGTTGGTAAAGATCTGCGTTCAGGCTTGAAATACAGCGGTAACGTTGAAGCTGCAATAGCCGTCGGTAAGTCGATTGCCGAAAAAGCGGTTGCAGCAGGTGTAACTGAGGTGGCCTTTGATCGTTCGGGCTTCAAGTACCACGGTCGAGTTAAGGCACTCGCAGACGCAGCCCGTGAAAACGGCCTGAAATTCTAGGAAAGCACATGGCTAACAACAACAACGATTACAACCAAAGCAGCGACGGCTACATTGAGAAGCTAGTATCGATTAACCGTGTGGCGAAAGTTGTCAAAGGTGGTCGTCAATTCGGCTTCACTGCACTGACTGTTGTCGGTGATGGCAATGGCCGCGTAGGTCTTGGTTACGGAAAAGCGCGTGAAGTACCTTTGGCTATTCAAAAGGCCATGGAAAAAGCACGTCGCGACATGAAAACTGTTTCTCTGGACGATGGCACTTTGCAATATGCGCTTAAAGGTCGTCACGGTGCAGCCCGTGTTTACATGCAGCCTGCTTCAGAAGGTACTGGCATCATCGCTGGTGGTGCGATGCGTGCGGTATTCGAAGCGGTTGGTGTTCGAAACGTTCTGGCCAAAATTATTGGCACAAACAACCCGATCAACGTCGTTCGCGCCACCATCAACGGACTTAGCACTATGCAAAGCCCGGAGTCAGTAGCAGCGAAGCGCGGAAAGTCGGTAGCGGAAATTAAAGGTGAAGCATGAGCGACAAAATGCTTAAAGTAACACTGGTTCGCAGCATGAACGGTCGGTTGAAAAACCATAAGGCTTGTGTGCGCGGTCTTGGCATTCGCCGAATGCACCAAACAGTTGAAGTACGTGACACGCCAGAGAATCGCGGCATGATCAACAAAGCGTACTACATGCTTCGCGTTGAAGACTAATACGCGTTAGCTGACCAATATGACTGTAAAAGTCGAGATAATTCGAGATTAATCATGAGTCTTAATAATTTAAAACCAGCTGCAGGTAGCCGCAAAACAGCACATCGTGTTGGCCGCGGTATTGGTTGTGGTTGGGGCAAAACCTGTGGACGTGGCCATAAAGGTCAAAAGTCGCGTTCAGGTGGTTGGCACAAAGTTGGGTTTGAAGGTGGTCAGATGCCTATCCAGCGTCGTTTGCCGAAATTTGGTTTTACTGCGCGTATGAGTCGTTTCTATGCCGAAGTTCGTTTGCACGAACTGGCATTGATCGAAGACGGTGCGGTAAACCCTGCAAGCTTAATTGCTGCAGATTTGGTTCCATTGCAAACCAAGACCGTGAAAATCATATTGTCCGGCAGTATTGACAAAGCCGTGCAAGTAACCGGTTGTCGTGTCACTAAAGGTGCACGTGCAGCGATTGAAGCGGCTGGCGGCAGTGTGGCAGACGTTCCAACAGCGAAAGCTGAACAGGCATAGTCGAAGTGTCGACTAGTCGACTCCTAAATTTGCTGAGCATATAAACAGATTATGGCGAAAGAGCAGAAAAAAGAAGGTCTAGCTGGCGGAATCGGTGGTTCATCCGAGTTGCGCTCACGCCTGCTGTTTGTGCTTTTTGCAATCGCGATATTCCGCATTGGTTCTTTCATCACTATCCCTGGTGTAGATCCGCGCGTAATGGGGCAATTGTTTGATGCGCAAAGTGGCGGCATCATGGGCATGCTTAACATGTTCGGTGGTGGTGCACTATCGCGAATGTCTTTGTTCGCGTTGGGCGTAATGCCATATATCTCTGCATCGATCATCATGCAGCTGATGACGCACGTTATTCCTTCGTTGGAACAACTGCGTAAGGAAGGCGAGAGCGGTCGACGCACTATTACTAAGTACACGCGCTACGGTACATTGTTGCTCGCAACCATACAGTCAGTCGGTGTTGCTATCGCATTGCAGTCACAATCATCTGGCGGCGATAACGTTGTGTTCCTCAACGGTACGGGTTTTGTTGTAACAGCAGCCATTACCTTGGTTACTGGAACCATGTTTTTGATGTGGTTAGGTGAGCAGATCACAGAGCGTGGTATTGGAAACGGCATCTCAATTTTAATCTTTGCCGGTATCGTTGCCGGTCTACCTCGCGCCATCGGTGGCACGCTTGATCTTGCATCAAAAGGTCAGTTGAGCCCATTTGTAGTGATCTTGTTGTTCGCAATGGTGTTAGCGGTAACCGCCTTCGTCGTGTTTGTTGAGCGTGGACAACGCCGCATAACGGTTAACTATGCCAAGCGACAGCAGGGCAGAAAGATGATGCAAGCGCAGTCTAGCCACTTGCCACTTAAATTGAACATGGCAGGCGTTATACCGCCAATCTTTGCGTCCAGTATTATTTTGTTCCCAGCGACATTGGGTGACCTTGCAACCAGTAACTCGAACACATGGTTGAACACCTTGGTTTCTACTTTGCAGCCTGGTCAGCCGGTTTATATTTTGTTGTATGCATCGGCGATTATTTTCTTTTGCTTTTTCTATACAGCGTTGGTTTTCAATGCAAAAGAAACGGCAGACAACCTAAAGCGCTCCGGTGCTTTCATTCCTGGGATTCGTCCTGGGGAGCAAACGGCTCGCTACATCGATGGTGTGCTAACGCGCTTGACCTTATACGGCGCTCTATACATCACGCTTGTATGCTTGCTACCTGAGTTCCTTATTCTGCTTTGGAATGTGCCGTTTTACTTCGGTGGAACATCATTGTTAATCATCGTTGTGGTGGTTATGGACTTCGTTGCACAAGCGCAAGCCCACATGATGAGTCATCAATATGAAGGGCTCATGAAGAAGTCGAATCCTAAAGGAGCCCCGCGTGGCGCACGTTAGTGTGGCCATTGGAGAACACGTATGAAATGTAGAGCATCAGTCAAAAAAATTTGCCGCAACTGTAAAGTGGTTAAGCGTAAAGGCGTTATTCGCGTCATTTGCAGCGACCCACGTCACAAGCAGCGTCAAGGATAATCGGAGAACCGCATGGCCCGCATAGCTGGCATAAATATCCCGGTCCAGAAACACACATGGATCGCACTAACCTCGATTTACGGCATTGGCCGCACACGTGCACGTGAAGTATGTGCTGCTGCGGGTGTTGCTGCAGACACAAAAGTTCGTGATCTGTCTGAATCGGAAGTTGAAAATCTTCGAACCGAAGTAGGCAAGCACACCGTAGAAGGTGACTTGCGACGTGACGTCTCCATGAACATCAAGCGATTGATGGACTTGGGTTGCTATCGCGGTATACGCCATCGTCGCGGTTTGCCGCTTCGTGGTCAACGTACCAAAACCAATGCTCGTACGCGTAAAGGGCCACGTCGCCCTCTAAAGCGTTAATCGCCCGAATAAGTTAGAGACATTAAGATGGCAGCAACTAGCCCAAAGAAAAAAGCTCGTCGTACCGTTACTGACGGTATTGCGCACATTCACGCATCGTTTAACAACACGATCGTGATGATCACTGATCGTCAAGGCAATGCGCTTTCGTGGGCAACAGCTGGCGGATCAGGCTTTCGTGGTTCTCGTAAAAGTACGCCATATGCAGCGCAGGTTGCGGCTGAGCGTGCCGGGGAAGCGGCGAAAGAGTATGGATTGAAAAACATTGATGTTCGCGTCAAGGGCCCAGGTCCTGGTCGTGATTCAGCAGTGCGTTCATTGAACAACGTGGGTTTTAAAATCAGTAGCATCCTGGATGTAACGCCAATTCCCCATAATGGCTGCCGCCCGCCTAAAAAGCGTCGCGTGTAATAGAGAAGTTACAGGATGAAACAGCTGGTTTGGTTAAGGTTGGAGTGTAAGTAGTGGCTCGTTATATTGGTCCAAAATGTAAATTAAGCAGACGTGAAGGTACAGATTTGTACTTGAAGTCTGGTATTCGACCGCTTGAGTCGAAGTGTAATCTTGAAACCCCTCCGGGTATGCAAGGGGCAAAGCGTGGTCGTCCATCAGACTATGCAATGCAGTTGCGTGAAAAGCAGAAATTGCGTCGTATGTACGGTGTTCTGGAAAAGCAATTCCGTAATTACTACAAAGCAGCGGCTGCAACTAAAGGTGCAACCGGTGAAAACCTACTAAGCATGCTAGAGCAGCGTCTAGACAACGTTGTCTACCGCATGGGTTTTGGTTCAACTCGCGCAGAAGCGCGTCAGTTGGTATCGCACAAATCAATCATGGTTGACGGCAAAATCGTTAACATTGCGTCTTATCAAGTTAAGCCGAATCAGACTATTTCGATTCGTGAAAAAGCCAAGAAGCAAGCACGTATATCCGATTCAATGGAATTGCATGCACAGCGTGGTTTACCTGGCTGGCTTGAAGTTGATGCGAAGAAATTCGAAGGTGTTTTCAAGTCTGTTCCAGATCGTGCCGACTTGCCAGCTGAAATCAACGAGTCACTGGTAGTCGAACTGTACTCGAAGTAATAGGAATACCTGTAGTGCTGCAGCCCTTGTTTGGCCTGCTCAGTGGCCTGCCCAGTAGCTTGCCAATTGGATTTTCAAACAAGAGTAAACAGCACAAGCGTCGATGCAGTATGTGTCGACTTGTTCAGTAGAGATTAAATCAGGTTGAATGCCATGCAAACCGAATTTTTAAAGCCTCGTATTGTAGATGTATCGGCCTCTAGCACTAACCACGCAAAGGTTACGTTAGAGCCATTGGAGCGCGGATTTGGACACACTCTAGGAAACGCCCTTAGGCGCATCCTTTTGTCTTCCATGCCCGGTGCTGCTATTTATGAAGCAGAGATCGAAGGCGTATTGCACGAGTACACCACAATGGAAGGTGTGCAAGAAGACGTGCTCGATATACTTTTGAATCTTAAAGGCGTGTCAATTGTCATGCACGCGAAAGAAGAAGCAACTTTAAAGCTTGTGAAACAAGGTCCTTGTGTTGTGACAGCGGGTGACATTACGCTAGATCACGACATCGAAATCGTTAACCCAGATCATGTTATTTGTACCCTTACGGGTAACACTAACTTGAACATGACGCTTCGTGCGCGTGTTGGTCGTGGTTACGAGCCTGCATCACACCGTAAGTTGGACGAAGGCGAGAATCGCCCAATTGGTAGCTTACAAATCGACGCATCGTTTAGCCCGGTAAGCAAAGTGGCCTACAACGTTGATAGTGCACGTGTTGAGCAGCGAACCGATTTGGACAAACTGATTATCGATTTGGAAACCAACGGCACGATCGACCCTGAAGAGGCGATTCGTAAGTCGGCCACAATTCTGCAAGAACAGCTATCAGTCTTTGTTGACTTGAAAGCTGAGACACAAACGCAGGAAGAGGAAGAGGCGTCGGATATCGATCCAATCCTTCTGCGTCCGGTGGACGACCTGGAATTAACTGTTCGATCTGCAAACTGCCTGAAAGCAGAAAACATTTACTACATTGGCGACCTGATTCAGCGAACCGAAGTAGAACTGTTGAAAACACCGAACCTTGGTAAGAAGTCGTTGACTGAAATCAAGGACGTGCTCGCTCAGCAAGCGTTATCGCTGGGCATGCGCTTGGAAAACTGGCCACCACCAGAGCTGCAAAAGCAGCGTGAGCTTGGCAAGTAACCCATTTAGTAAATATTTAAGTCGACCGATTTTATCGGTAGACGAGTGGAAAGAAGATGAGACATCGTAAAAGTGGGCGTCAGCTCAATAGAAATAGCAGCCATCGTCAGGCTATGTTCCGCAACATGGCAACGTCTTTGGTTGAACACGAATCTATTCGTACAACTTTGCCAAAAGCAAAAGAGCTGCGTCGTGTGGTTGAACCGCTAATCACCATGAGCAAAGAAGACAGTGTAGCCAAGCGTCGTTTGGCCTTTTCACGCCTTCGCGACAAAGCTGCTGTAGGCAAGCTGTTCACTGTTCTTGGTCCACGTTTTTCTGGCCGTCCGGGTGGTTACACTCGTATTATGAAATGCGGTATGCGTCCTGGTGACAACGCACCAATGGCGATCATCGAATTCGTAGAACGCAGCGAGTAGTTTGCTAAGGGCATCGCCCTTAACTAGAAAACCAAAGGCCCGCTCTGCACAGCAGACGCGGGCCTTTTTTATTTCAGTGTTAGACTCATTTCACTATGGCTGAATCAACAACCAGTTTTGGTGCACTTCTGCATCTGATTCGATACGCCCGGGGCTATCGACGGCGCATTGTTTTAGCCAGTATTTGTTCGGCGCTGAACACCTTCTTCGATATCATGCCGGAAATCTTGATCGGTATTGCCATCGATGTCGTGGTTAATCGAGAAGCCAGCTTTGTTGCCAGCTTAGGTTTCGATTCTCCGCAATCACAAATTGTGGTACTTGGCGTACTGACTTTCCTTATTTGGGTAGGAGAGTCTTTGTTTGAATATTTACATCTCATTCTGTGGCGAAACCTGGCCCAGGATATTCAAGCTGATATGCGTCAATCGGCATATGATCAAGTGCAACGTCAGGACATGAGCTTTTTTGAATCACGTGGGTCGGGTGAGCTTACGGCTATTCTCAATGATGATGTTAATCAGCTAGAGCGATTTCTGGACGGTGGTGCAAACGACTTCCTGCAAGTGTTTGTGGCCGTTGTCCTCGTTGGCGGTGTGTTCTTCTATGTATCTCCAACCATTGCATGGCTTGCGATCATGCCCATACCTGTGGTTATTTGGGGTGCGTTCTTTTATATGCGCAGAGCCACGCCACTGTACGCCGATGTGCGTGCTCAAGTAGGCGGCTTAGCAAATCGCTTAGCCAATAATCTTGGCGGTATGGCAACGATAAAATCGTTCACTGCTGAAGATCGCGAGTCGGCTCGTTTGCGTGATGCCAGTGATCGCTATGTACGCGCGAATAGACGCGCTATTCGCGTCAGCTCAGCCTTTATTCCAATGATTCGCATGGCGATTCTGTGCGGCTTTTTAGCCACGTTCATCATTGGTGGTTTTAAAACTCTGGATGGTACTTTAAACGTAGGTGCGTACGGCATGTTGGTGTTCTTAACCCAACGCTTACTCTGGCCACTAACGCGACTTGCGCAAACCGTCGATTTATACGAGCGGGCCATGGCCAGTACACGTCGCATACTAAAATTGATTGAAACCCCAAGTGATGTACGCAATATAGGCACTGAAGCCTTGCCGACACCCGTCAAAGGGCAGATAGAATTTGATGCGCTTTCGTTTCGGTATAACCAATCTGAAGCCGGCGTACAAAATGTGTCTTTAACTGTGCCTGCTGGACAAACCGTAGCCTTGGTTGGCGCGACCGGTTCGGGCAAATCGACGCTAATTAAATTATTGTTGCGTTTTTATCCGGTGTCTACCGGCAGCATCCGTATTGATGGCGTGCAGATTGATCAATTAACGCTTGAAGCTTTACGTGAGTCAATTGGTTTGGTTAGCCAGGATGTATTTTTGTTCGAAGGCAGCGTTCGCGACAACATCGCCTATGGAAAGCCTGATGCATCCCTTGATGAGATTGTGCATGCCGCAAAAGCGGCGGAGGCGTGGGACTTTGTTTATCAGTTGCCTGATGGCATAGATACCTTTGTTGGGGAGCGAGGGGTAAAACTTTCCGGTGGACAAAGACAACGTTTATCACTTGCTCGTGCAATTTTGAAAAATCCACCCATTCTTATCCTCGATGAGGCAACAAGTGCGGTTGATAATGAAACAGAAGCCGCTATTCAAAATTCGCTAGCCACCGTGTCTAAGAACCGCACTGTGTTGGTCGTAGCACATCGGCTATCCACCATAGTGGGTGCTGATAATATTGTTGTGCTCGATCATGGCAAGGTAGTGGAGCAGGGTACACATGCGCAACTCATTGCAATAGATGGGTATTACTCGCGCCAGTGGCAAGTTCAAACGGGTGCAACGGCCTTGGCAACTCACAGCAACGATGGCTAAGCCAACGTCACCAATGAATTCGGCAGCGTTTCTATTGATTGCTGTGGGGAGTTTGCTTGGTCTGACGTTCCCGCTGGGAAAGTTAGGCAGCTTAGCGGGCGCATCGCCGGTGGTGTGGGCACTTCTGATGTCTGGCGGCGCATCGATTGGGTTGTTGCTGTACCGTATTGCAGGCAGGCGTAAACTTTTAATCAACGTGCGCAACATCAAATTCTATTTCTTGGCTGCCAGTGTGTCCTTGGTTATACCGAATATTTTAACCTTCAGTGTTATTCCCAAACTGGGCTCCGGGTTTACCGGACTGCTGTTCACCTTATCTCCGTTAATCACTCTGGCTATATCATCCATATGGCAAGTGCGAATGCCCAACCGCTTGGGTCTACTCGGTATAGCATGCGGTTTTATTGGTGCGCTCACTATCGCGACCACACGCGGTGAAATAAATAATCCCGCCAGCATTGGCTGGATGTTGGCCGGTTTGAGCATTCCAACATCACTGGCTATTGGCAACGTCTATCGCACCATGGCCTGGCCAAAAAATGCTGAACCGATGGAGCTTGCCATAGGAATGAATCTGGCTGCTGCGTGTATGTTGCTGTTGTTGGTATTAACTATGCCTGGCGCGCCGTTACTGCTTGGTTTGCCCAGTATTCCAGTGGTCGTGTTAATAACCGTTGTTGTGGCCAGCGTTATGGTGGCATTGCATTCGCGTTTGCAATTCGTCGGCGGACCGACTTATTTAAGTCAAATTGGTTACGTTGCCGCAGCAGTGGCTTTACTGGTGGGTACGTTGATTTTTAACGAGTCATATGCTGCACTAACCTGGCTGGGTGCTGTAATCGTACTGGTGGGTGCGGCCTTAAGCATACTGGCACAACGATCAAGCGTTTAATGAGATAACGATGAAAATATTAATAACCGGCGTTAGCCGAGGCTTAGGTCTGGCCCTGTGCAACGAGTACGCGCAACAGGGTCACGAAATTGCGGGTTGTGCCAGAACAGAAAAAGCCGTTAAGCGATTGTCTGAATCACTCGGTTCTCAGCATCACTTTACGGCGCTCGATATCACTGATGACCAGGCTGTGCAAGCCTGGATAACCAAGCTCGAGAGCGAGTGGGGCGTGCCTGATCTTGTTATAAATAATGCCGCTGTTATCGCTAAAAATGCTCCTCTGTGGGAGGTACCCTTGGCTGAATTTAAACAATTGATTGATGTCAACATAACAGCCGTTTTTTCGGTTACACGCCATGTGTTGCCAGCCATGATAGAGCGCGGTAGCGGTGTCATTGCTAATCTCAGTAGCGGTTGGGGGCGATCTGTATCGGCCGACGTAGCGGCCTACTGCACGACCAAGTTTGCCATTGAAGGCATGACCCAAGCTCTGGCACAAGACCTTCCGCACGGCTTGGCCGCTGTACCTGTAAATCCTGGTGTTATCAACACTGAGATGTTGCAATCGTGTTTTGGTGAATCAGCAAACGATGCGCAAACACCAGATCAATGGGTTAAACGCGCAGCACCCTTGTTTTTAAGTTTGGGGCCAAAGGATAACGGACAACAACGATCTGTTTGAACTGATGTAGTTTTGTGCTGATCTAAACCCAGTGGATTGATTGGTGCATATAAATCGTTAAATAAGATCAGTGCAAAATACAAACAAGGGTTTGGCAATGACAGACAGGAAGATCACGGTACTCGGTTCTGGTTCTTGGGGAACGGCCTTGGCTATTCAAATGGCGCGGACCGGCACGCAGGTTACTCTGTGGGGTCGCGACGAGGCTTTAGTAACCGCCATGCAAACTGATTCGGAAAACAAGCGCTATTTACCCGGCGCTCAGTTCCCATCAAGCTTGCGAGCAGAGCCGGATTGGGATACAGCGCTGGAAGGTGCATCTACTGTGCTGGTTTCAGTCCCGAGTCATTCATTTCGTGGCATTTTAGAGCGCCTCAAAGGCAAACCGTTGTCGATAGCGTGGGCCACAAAGGGCCTGGAACTCTCTACTGGTATGTTGCCGCATCAAGTGGTGCGAGAAGTATTGCCTGAATGCAAACGCTTTGGCGTTTTATCAGGTCCAACGTTTGCGACCGAAGTTGGTCAAGATTTACCAACGGCGATAACCGTTGCAGCGTCCGATAGCGAATTTGGTGACCAACTCGCTAACTATTTGTCGAGCGAGTCGTTCCTGGCTTATACATCCCAAGATATTGTTGGGGTCGAAGTTGGAGGTGCAATTAAGAACGTGTTAGCTATCGGCGCTGGTCTATCAGATGGTCTTGGCTTTGGTGCGAATGCGCGCGTGGCCTTAATCAATCGCGGTTTGCGCGAGATGCGAAAATTTGGTGTTGCTATGGGAGCCAACGCTGAAACCTTTATGGGGCTGGCAGGTATGGGTGACTTAGTGCTTACCTGTACCGACAATCAATCTAGAAACCGACGAATGGGTTTGGCTATAGCGGCGGGGAAAACCGTTGCGCAAGCTGAAGAAGAAATTCAACAGGTGGTAGAAGGCGTGCAAGCATCGCGTGCTGTGTTTGAGCAATCTCAGCGTCTCGGAATAGAGTTACCAATCATTGAACAGGTTTATCGCATCCTGATTGAAGGTGTTGACCCAAGAGTAGCCGTTAAAGCCTTGCTTGATAGAAACACAGGCGCGGAAATGTAAAAGCTTTGGTGCTTAGTGCGTCGATTCAGTACGTTGCTCGCGGAAGAACACATAGATACCACTGGCGACAATGATGGCTATACCCAGCCAGCTCAACGCATCCGGCCAATCTTGAAAGAAAATCCATCCAAGCAGAGTGGCTGCGACAATTTCTATATAACCAAACGGTGCTAGTGCAGATGCAGGCGCTCGATTCATGGCCATGACCACGAGCAAATGCCCGCCAGCGGCGATGACGCCAATCGAAAATAGCCACATCCATTCTATTGAGCTTGGTTGTGATGGTGCAAAACTGCTCTGTGGCCAAAGGTTTGCTATCCACAACACCAGCGTTAAAACAATGGTTGCAGCTAAACCAGAGGCAAATTGCATGGTGGCCGGGTGGTCGATATTCGCTACTGCACGGGTCATGGCTAAATAGCTTGCGAAGAATACAGCAGCGGCTAACGGCAGCAAGGAGGCGGCGGTAAATGCGTCGGTGCCCGGACGAATAATCAATACGGCACCAATAAACCCTGCCACCACAGCTATTCTTCGATGCCAACCGATACGCTCCTTCAACACAAGCGCTGAGATGATGGTCAGGATCATTGGCTGTACAAAAAAGATGGCAATTGCATCGGCCAAAGGCAGAGAGCGCAAACTCCAGAAGAAGCATAGGGTGGCGATGGCTAGCAAAAGCCCACGAATGACGTGTGTGCGCGGTTGTTTCGGCAGCAGAGCTTTCGGACCCATCGTTAAACACAAAATTGTGCCCATGATGATGAATTGAAAAAAGAAGCGGCCCCAGGTGATTTGAATGGGTGACATGGTGTCGCCCAAGTGTTTTGCAACCGCATCCATCACGGGCACAATGGATGTGCCCAGCAGCATCAGTATGATGCCCATTCGCAATTGACTATCACCGCTATGCTGCGATGGAAAGTTCCCTTTAATGGATGTGTTAGTTACCAAGTTTGTTCAGCGCCAATTTCATCCGACAAATGTTGCAAGAACAGTCTCATGTTCTGTGTTCTTTGCTCGGCGATCGCTTTGCCTGCAGCCGTTTTCATTGTGTTACTGAGTGTTAGTAGCTTTACTTTGAAATGATCAATCGCAAAACGTTTGTCATCCAGTTCACGTGTTGATGCAAATGGGTCTTGTCCATCAAACAACTCTGAGTCCATTTTTCCGGCTATATAAAACGTGCGCGCAATACCAAGCGCACCCAAAGACTCCAGACGATCAGCATCTTGAACAATGCGTGCTTCAATCGTTTTTGGCGTAATGTTTGCGGAAAAACTATGTGCTTCGATGCAGTGTGCGATGGCCTGAATTTCCTCATCGCTAAACTCTAGTGATGCCAATATTGGTCTGGCCGCGTTTGCCGATAGGCTCGAGGCTTGCGCTCGGTTGGGATCATTTTTGGGCAAATTTACAATATCATGCAAATACGCTGCAGCAATTAAAACGCGTTTGTTTCCAGCTCCTTCACGTTCAGCAATGGCCATCGCGTTTTGTTTTACACGACGGGCGTGATACAGATCATGACTTGCGTCATGAGTTGTTTGCGTTCTTGTTAGTGCCGCCTCTAATTGCTGGCATAAGTGTGTATCACTATCTATTGTCATGAAGATGAAGTGCGTTTTTCTAGAAAGCTAGTCATGCCAACGATAGTACCCGTTGTACTCACGCATTGACGAAAAATTGAATTATATCGCTAGACGAACCTTAGCATTTACCTGATTTTTCCATTTAAATGATTGAATCACGTCTCAATTGGCTACGAATGGCACCACTGATGCTAATCAATTGACGTCAAAGTATTTGGTTGATCAAGGTTAAAAAAGGACCAGATGTGAGAAGGGAATGCCATTCGTGGTGCCACTGTGCACTGCACAGTACTTTCATGCGCCGACTCAGCTCAGTTGGCTTTATCGCACTTTCCAGTTTTGCATCTCAGCTAGTTATAGCAAACGATTGGGCTCACGCTAGCCGCGAATACAATCGACATGTCTATGTTGCGACAGGATTAGGCGTTAGTCACCTTGACCCTGACACCAGCGAAGTCAGTGATGAGGTAAATGACCACTATAATCGTGCTGGTCAAATTACGATTGGTGTTGATGTTAATCCTTGGCTGTCATTGGAGATGCATTCAGCTGACCTTGGCAGTGCAGGGTTAGAATCCCAACATCGTATCAACTATCGTGTGCATGGTTTTAGTGGGCTTTTCTACTTCGGCAAAAACCGCGATCAACATGCCCGTCACGGTCTAAGCACGTATGCGAGACTGGGTTTGGGTTATCTGGAAAACAGTGCTGTAGGCGATGTACGGTATGAACGTGATAATGCTATGCATGTGTTGTTTGGTGGTGGTGTTGAATACGCCAGTGAATTTGGTTTGGCCGCACGGCTTGAACTATTTTCGTTTGATCGGGATGCTGTGTATGCGCAGTTCGGATTGGTCTACCGATTTGGCCGGCGAGAGGCTGAACAGCGACCTTCCGTTCTAGTAAGCAGACCCGTTGTCGAAAAGCCGATTGAGGCACCGGCCGTTGCGGCCATAGCCATTGTTCATTCAGATCAGGACGAAGACGGCATTCCCAATGAGCTTGATGCGTGTCCCGCTACGCGTGCGGGTGTATCTGTAAATAGTACCGGTTGCGTGTTGTTTGATGGAGTAGCGGAAGGGGTTAACTTCTTTAATAACTCAGCAACGCTTACCAGCGATGCAAAAGCCAAGTTAGACGAAGTTGTGGCCATCTTGCTAATGCACCGCAACGTAAACATAACGATTAGCGCTCACACCGATGACAGGGGTGAAGCCGAATATAACCACGTGCTATCGCAGCGTCGCGCAAAAGCGGTCGTTAGATACTTGCTGAGCCGAGGCATCGACCTATCAAGACTAGCTGCAAGAGCCTATGGGGAAAAGAAACCCATAGATAGTAACCGAACTGCTGCCGGACGAGAACGGAATCGCCGAGTGGAAATCGTTATACACAGGGAAGATGTATAGCGTTGTTGTGAGTCACCGAAATGCTGAAAACTTCGCTTTTACGCATTTCAATGATTCGGGATATTTTATACCTTGATTGCGCCCCCAGCAGCTTTTAAGATGTCAGTATTAACCACATGCTGCAGATCTTATGGCTATCTCGTATCAACCTGGCTTCGGCAACGACTTTGAGACTGAGTCCGTTGCCGGTGCGTTACCGCAAGGGCAAAATAGCCCGCAACAATGCCCCTTAGGCTTATACGCCGAACAACTCTCGGGTTCGCCATTTACCGCACCGCGCGGTAAGAATGAACGTTCATGGTTGTATCGCATTCGTCCGAGTGTAAAACACACCACCTCGTTTAGGCGGATGGACACCAATGACTGGTTGTCGGCGCCGCAACACAGCGAACCGAGTTTAGCGCTTGGCCAATACCGATGGGACCCAATACCAGCAGCACCGTCGGCTACCGGTTTTTTAGCTGGGATGCACACCATGACAACGGCTGGTGATGTTATGACTCAAGTTGGAATGGCGGCGCATGTTTACGACTTTAATGATGACAACCCTGATGAGTATGTCTGCAATGCCGATGGCGAGCTGTTGTTTGTACCGCAACAAGGCTTGTTGACATTACATACCGAACTGGGCGTGATGACGGTCGAGCCTGGCGAGATTGCTTTAATACCGCGTGGTATGACGTTTAAAACTGTGTGTGCAAAGCAAACGGTACGAGGCTATGTGTGTGAGAACTACGGTGCACCTTTAACACTTCCAGAGCGTGGGCCAATCGGTGCGAACTGCCTTGCCAATCCACGTGACTTTAAAACGCCGGTTGCCGCTTATGAAGATAAAGAAACGCCGTGTCGCGTTGTGTATAAGTGGTGTGGTGGTTTCCATGAAACGCATATCGCTCATTCGCCATTGGATGTGGTTGCGTGGCACGGAAACTACGTGCCTTACAAATACGATCTCAGTACATTCTCGCCAGTGGGTGCATTGTTGTTTGATCATCCAGACCCGTCTATTTTTACTGTGCTTACATCTCCCACAGAGCAAGACGGAACGGCCAATATCGACTTTGTTATTTTTCCACCGCGTTGGTTGGTGGCCGAAAACACGTTTAGACCGCCTTGGTATCACCGCAATATCATGAGTGAGTTCATGGGGCTCATCTACGGGCAATACGATGCTAAAGAAGAAGGCTTTGTGCCCGGTGGCATGAGTTTGCATAACCAAATGTTGCCACATGGCCCGGATGCAGCAGGCTTTGAAAAAGCCAGTAATGCCGAACTAACCCCGCAAAAACTTGATGGCACGATGGCGTTTATGTTTGAAACGCGATACGCGCAACAGGTAAGCTCTTATGCGGCATCGTTACCCAGCTTACAAAAAGACTATGCTCAATGTTGGGATGGTTTGGAAAGAAAGTTTAAGTCGCCCACTTAATTCAATCTACATACGGCTATAACAATGAAACTGGCAACGCTTAAAAACGGCACCCGCGATGGGCAACTGGTTGTTGTGTCCAAAGATCTGACGCACTATCTGTCTGCTACTGGCATAGCGTCTACCTTACAGGAGGCTATGGACAATTGGGCCGCGGTTGCGCCTGAGTTGGTTGCATTGGCTAAATCGATTAACAGTGATTCTCCGGTATTTAACCAATCGCAAGCGCATTCGCCATTACCACGTGCTTATCAATGGGCCGATGGTTCAGCCTATGTGAACCACGTAGAGCTTGTGCGCAAAGCACGTGGTGTTGACATGCCTGATTCGTTTTGGACAGAGCCATTGATGTATCAAGGTGGGTCTGACACATTCTTAGCCCCAACAGACAATATTTTTATGCCTACCACAGAGTGGGGCATTGATATGGAAGGGGAGATCGGGATTATTGTGGACGATGTGCCGATGGGTGTATCGGTTGAAGACGCGATGCAGCACATCAAATTGATCATGCTTGTTAATGATGTGTCGCTGCGTGCGCTCATTCCAGCTGAATTGGGTAAGGGCTTTGGTTTTTTTCAAAGTAAACCATCTTCAGCGTTTTCACCGGTTGCTGTAACACCTGATGAGCTAGGTGACGCATGGCGTGACGGCAAAGTGCATCTGCCTTTACTTGTAAATTACAATGATAAAGCTTTCGGCAAAGCCAACGCGGGTGTTGACATGACATTTAATTTTGCACAATTGATTGCGCATGCCGCAAAGTCTCGCTCACTGTGTGCAGGCACCGTGATTGGTTCGGGAACAGTATCAAATAAACTCGATGGTGGCCCGGGTAAGCCGATAGCTGAAGGTGGTGTTGGGTTTTCGTGTATTGCCGAGATTCGAACCATTGAAACCATAAACAATGGAAAGCCGAGCACGGCGTTCATGCAGTTCGGCGATTCGGTCAGTATTGAAATGGTGGACAAAGAAGGCGCTTCACTGTTTGGTTGCATAAGCCAGACGGTCAAAAAGGTTTAGCATGTGCGTCGGCAAAGCTTCCCAGTAAAGGAAACGGACACAGCACAATTTGCTGATGTTGTAGCCGATGGAACCGGTTGGGATGGCTTGGTATCTGCAGCGGCTAGTTTTGATAGTGTAAAACTGGTGACTATTGATAATCAGTTACTTAAGTATAAACCTACTGTTTTTACACAAATATTCTCTAGTTTTTTTATCGTTGTTGGTTTGGTATTGATTTATATTGCTGTAACCGATCGGGCTTTGCTTGTTGTATGCGGTATTACAGGGACGCTGTTTATTTTTGCAGGGGCTGTATCACTGTATTACGATTTTTCGCCAATCGTATTCAACCTTAGAAAAAGTGTTTTACAAAAAGGTAGGCGGGACATAGAGTTTGCTGATGTCTACGCACTCCAATTGATTCGCATGCATGTTAGCTCGGAGGACGGCGACTACGAGAACTATCAGCTAAATATCGTTTTTGAAAGTGGATCCAGAACCCACATAGCCAACTACTATAATGAGGACAAAGCACGTCGAGATGCTGAAACTATTTCGAGCTTTGTGAATGCTAAACTTTGGATTGCACTTTAACCTTGTGCTCAGAATATTCTCTACTTTGCCTCGATAACGGACGCAAATGCTTGAGATTGGCATTTTCTGCTGACTCTTCACAGTAGCTCCCTACATGAATTGTAAAAAACCTGAACTGGCCCCAATTTATTTGTGTATTTGGGGTCTGATTTCGCCGCTAAGAGTGCTGCTAAGTGTCGTAATTCGCTTGTGGAATAGCATGCTTTGGTGCACCATACGCAAGTCGAAGCAGGGTTGCCATAGGTAACGCTGTCGGCGGATTGTGGGAGAGATCAGCGGTTTTTAAATCAGCTGACGCCGAAGGAGCAACGCCCAGGAAACTCTCAGGCACAAAGGACCACGTTTCGCTGCAGACATCTGGAGAGAGACAGTTAACAATAACTGTCCACCGAAGGGGTAAGCCAAGGCATCCGCTGCCAAAGGCCAAGCTCTCAGGTTCCAAGACAGATGGGATAGCCGCACTGCGAGCGCTTTTGCGCCAAGACGCAGTGCTTATCTTATACATTTGTTTTGAGGGCCTGCTTGCATGTCTCACATCGCTATTATTGGTGCTGGTATTACCGGCATAACAACCGCCTACGCCTTGCTAAACCGGGGCTACTCTGTGACCGTTTTCGACAAAAATCGCTACCCTGCGATGCAAACCTCATTTGCGAACGGGGGGCAGCTCTCTGCATCCAATGCCGAAGTCTGGACGCAAGCGTCGACGATATTAAAAGGCATCAAATGGATGTTAAAAAAGGATGCGCCATTGTTGGTAAACCCGATGCCAGACTGGCATAAGTATTCCTGGATGGCAGAATTCGTCGGCAACATACCGAGCTATGAAAAGAACACGATCGAAACCGTTCGATTGGCTATGACGGCCAGAGAACACTTGTTTAATTGGGCGGCACAAGAACAGATTGAGTTTGATCATGAGTCCAGAGGCATTTTGCATGTGTATGCAGATAAAAAAGGATTTGATCACGCCACACGTGTAAACGAATTGCTTAAAAAAGGTGGCTTGCATCGCGAGGCAGTCAGCACCTCGCAAATGCGAGACATTGAACCTGCATTGGTCGGCGATTTTTATGGCGGCTTCTTTACGGAAAGTGATTCAACTGGCGATATTCACAAATACACCAGAGGCTTGGCAGATGCATGCACTCGACTGGGGGCGAACTTCGAGTTCGATGCAAGTGTCGATGTCTTGCAGCATAACAATGGTCGTGTGATTGTTAACGCCCGTGTGGGAGCCAATGAGGAGTCGGTACAGGCTGACTTTGATGGTGTGGTTATTTGTGCCGGGATAGAGAGTCGCCGGTTCGCCTCTCAACTGGGTGATCGTGTCAATATTTATCCTGTCAAAGGCTATTCAGTCACAGTCGAGCTTAATGACACAAGCAGTCAGAACGCTGCGCCTTGGGTAAGTCTGCTCGATGATGACGCGAAGATTGTCACCAGTCGCTTGGGCGACGATCGTTTTCGCATAGCTGGTACGGCAGAATTTAATGGTGTGAACTACGATATTCGCAACGATCGTATACAGCCTCTCACAGAATGGTGCCGCGCGTTTTTTCCTGAGGTTAATACCGATAAGGTTATCCCTTGGGCGGGATTACGGCCCATGATGCCAAACATGCTGCCGCGAGTTGGCGCCGGGAAACAAGCGGGTGTGTATTACAACACCGGTCACGGTCACCTAGGGTGGACTTTATCGGCAGCCACGGCTGATATGGTTGCCAACGTTGTGGCAGGTTCGATGCCTCGCAGCACGGCGGTGGGCATGGAGTACAAAAAGGCGTCCTGATTGCCTTCAGCAGATAAAAGCTGATCTACCAACGCAAAGCGAATTTATCCAATGCACGCGTTGAAAGAATTCGCTTGAACACACCAGCCAAGTAGGTAGGTTTAGTGACATAGTATCGAGGGTTTGGGTTGTCGCTGTTAAGTGCGGTTATAATTTTTTCAGTAACCGCCGAGCAGGGCAACTCAAATCGATCAGGCGAGCCACCTACAGGTGCATATAACCTCGGTATGATCGTGTTCTTATACGTTTCGCTATGCACCGATGCGTCTTTATCAATCCATTTTTCAAAATGCGGTTGCGAGTTAACCCGAATGCGGGTTGTGATGGGGCCCGGTTCAATCAGCACAGCATGAATGCCGCTGCCGTGCAGTTCAAGGCGCAGTGTATCAGTTAACCCTTCCATAGCAAATTTGCTGGCGTTGTATGGGCCGCGATACCGCATTGCCATAAGCCCGAGAACGGAAGAGCAATTGATGATATGACCGTGTCCTTGTTTTCGCATTGCCGGTAGTACTTGATTGATTAGTTCGAAAGGCCCAAACAAGTTGGTTTCGAAAAGATGCCGCATAGCATCACGCGGTATATCTTCGGTAAAACCCGGTATGCCATAAGCACCATTGTTGTACAGCGCATCCAGCGTTCCGCCAGTGCGCTGCAGTGTTTCGGCAGCCGCATTGCGAACGGATTCGGAGTCGGCGTAGTCAAGCACGAAACTTTCAAAGCCGGCTGCTTGCAAGGTTTCGCAATCCGTTGCTTGCCGACACGTCGCGAATACGCGCCATCCGCTATTTTTTAAGCTGGTGGCGGCATCAAGACCAATGCCGGATGAACAACCGGTGATCAGAATGGATTTTTGCATTTGTACGAAATTGATTAGCGGCGCGTTTTTGGCCTGCGTTTATTTAATCACAAACCCCAGGGCATTGTTTGCCGAATAAGTGTGCCTGCAAGCGTTGTTTACGCCGCTTCTTTTTCCATCGTAACGGCATCCACATCGTCCAGTGTATTTCTGGATTCAACAACATGCCAACTCGATTTAGCGCCGCGCTTAGCCGCTTTCCTGTCACAGTATTCGCGATACCAGCCCAAGGCGCTATTTTGTAGTTTAGCGAATGCCGGTTGATCGAAACCGGGCAGCGGGTTAAACGGGTTACTGCGGCTCATACTCCAGATCTCGGTTCGCATGCTGCGTTTGTTTGCATCGCCGCGACGATGAAAGCCGTGCGTATTTGCAATAACCAAGGTATTGGCTGGAACAGCCAGACTGATCGGGCCACCTAATCCCATCGCTTTCAGATCTTTTTCTGTGGCGCGAAAAGAACCATTGCTGGAATATTTATCGCCATCATTGCAGATGAAGACACTTTTTTCGTACTCCCACTTCATTCGTGCCAGAGTTAATCGATGTGATCCCGGAACGTAAGTGAAAGGGCCATTGTCAGAATCACAATTGTCGAGAAAATACCAACTTTTCATTGTTGGATGGAAAGTGTCGGAGTGTAGGTTTTTTTGTGGGTCTGCGGCGCCATCACTGAAATGGTTTTTGATGGTTTGAATATAGGAAACAGGCCGGGTGTTTTTCCCGGAGGCGAATTTGTGCAACGACAGGTAACTATCGCTGCTTAGCATTGCACTGATCGTTGGTAACTGCTTTTGAACCGTTTCGTTCAGTAGGATACGATGGGTCAGTGTGTCACCTTGTTTACATTCGCGAACCTCGGCGTTTACCGAAGCCACTTCATTTTTTATGTTGTTATATTGTTCGGCGGATAAAACATTCGGTATCGCAATGAATCCGTCTTTCAAAAAAGCTTGCTTGAGTTTTTTATCAATGTTTCTACCAAGCATTTCAAACCGAAGACGCATAATACCGTGCGCCAACACCATACGAAGCACATGCAAGCCACAACGGTTCAGCATTTGATTGCCGATTACAGGATTATTTTTGAAAGATTTGGCCTGAGTACAAAGCTGTATCAGCCAAACGGGAAGCAGGAGCAGTTTTATCATGCCATCCAGAGCAATAAGAGTTACGCAAATAGAATGCGGATGCTGCAAATGCCACGCCATCGCGTAAGGTGAAAATCGCCAAGCAGCAGGCAATACGGAACTGTAATGCGCGGTTTGCTACACTGGTGATATAGCAACCGGCATTGGGGCAAACCATTGTACGTATTACATAATTATTTTCGGTCTTCTACCTCATTCCGGGTTCGCATTGCGCTTGGGCTGAAGTCGCTCGATTACGATTACCAATCCTACGCGTTGCTCGAAAAAGAGCATCAGAGCGAGGCCTACCTGAGCATGAATTCGGATGGTTTGGTACCCACGCTAGAGACGCCGGATGGTTATATCGGACAGTCTTTGGCTATCCTGGAATACCTCGAAGAGATGCACCCTGAACCACCGCTGTTGCCGGGTGATGCCATAGGTCGTGCGCGGGTACGCTCATTGGCTCAGTCCATCGCATTGGACATACACCCGTTGAATAATCTGCGTGTCTTACAATATTTGGCGAAAAATTTCGGCGCAGATAAAACTGCCACGACTGACTGGTTTGTTCATTGGGTGAACCACAGTTTTACGGCAGTTG
>CALHOU010000152.1 GCA_938035945.1 uncultured Granulosicoccaceae bacterium | reverse complement strand
GTATTATTACTGGCGGTGGTGAGCGATATTTTGTACAATATTCTCTTAATGTCAAGATACTTAATGCCAAAATAAATGCCAAAAAATGAGTTAGTTCGGACTATTTCAGAATTTGAAAGCGCCTGGGCCCACGAGCGCCCTGATTTAAACCCGGCAGCGGTGGCGACTGACTTGCGTATGCAGTTGGTTGCTAGGCATTTCCTCGACAGCAGTAATAGTGCCTTGGCCAATTTCGACTTGGAGTGGTGGGAGTACGATGTGATTTCTGCACTCAGGAGAATGGGAAGACCCTATGAGTGTGCGGTCAATTCCATGAACGATATTCTGCCGTTAAGCTCAGGGGCTTTAACTCATCGGCTCAATCGTTTGGTTGCTCGTAAACTCGTCACCAGACGCACCGACGATAATGATCGCCGTCGTGTTTTGGTGAAACTGACCGCTAAAGGTTTAGTCTTGGTTGACAATGCTGCAACTGCTCGTTTTGATGCGGCGCAATCAACCGTTAATACATTGAGTGAAAGAGAGTGGACGAGCCTTAATCGTATTCTTGAAAAACTGTTGGCAAAATAATCGGATTGAAAGTTGTGACATGAGCCCAGCAGCTGCATTTACACTTAGTTTGGCGTAGCTTTATGTCAGATATATTGACTAAACGTTGTCGGTTTTAACCGTGCCGTTTAAGAAATTAACAAGTAGTTTGATCAAACCACCTTTTGGGGCGTTGGCCGGCCAAACCGCGAAAACCGGAACGGGGTCCACACCCCATGAAGGCATTACATATGTTAAGTCACCATCGCGAACATGTTTTTCAGCAATAAACTCAGGAATGACAGCCAAGCCTGCACCGGAGCTTGCAAGGTGAGTCATTGCATACACATCGTTTACACTAATTCGACAGTTAAGTTTAGACAGGGTGATGTTTTTGTCTGCTTTTTTAAACACGCGTTTTTGTTTCCAAACCGGTCCTAATTCCAGCCAATCCCAATCACTCAGATCTTTGGGTGTCTTTGGTTTTGTTTGCGTTCTCATATAGCTTGGTGCTGCAACAAGCCGTCGTCGTAAGTCAAACATCTTACTCGCTTTCAAGCCGCTGTCCTCCAAACGCCCAATACGGATAGCCAGATCCAATCCATTCGCTATCAGATCTTGACGGGTATCTGAATAATTTAATTCAAGACGCACCTTTGGGTTGGCAAGGGCAAATTGGGCCAGTTGATCGGTTAATACAGATTGCCCCAGCACGGCCGGTACGGTCATGCGCAAAATACCAGAAACCTGTTGTGTTTGATCAGCTATGTCTTGTACGCCAGCCTCGACCGCATCAATCATCGTGTGCGCAGCTTCGAGTAAACGTTCACCATCGGAGGTAAGTGATAGCTTTCGAGTGGAACGGTAAAGTAGGGCCGTACCAAGACGCTCTTCGAGTTGACCCACATGATGGCTAACCACTGAAGGCGACAGACGCAAGGCTTGCGCTGCAGAGCGAAATGAACCGTGGTCTACCGTTTTGGCAAAGATGTAGATCTGGCGTAGCTCATCAATCATAATTCAAGTATCCAGAACAGTGAAAACTAAATATACCATCTTATCAATTAATGGTGATTGCCTTAAAATATTTGTATAAGCCGCATTATGGCCATCTGAGCGCATAATACGCGTCGATTATCTGAGTTATTAATTAGGGTTTGGTAGGTTCCTGTTTAGGGTATCTATCGAACTAGTGGTGAATACGTTTTTGTTGATGGATATAGGATGGAATTGATATGAAACTAAGTTTAGCTACTCGACTTGCCATAATTCTTACAGGTATGGTTTGGAGTATGTCGACAGCCTATGCTCAAGATTGGAACTTGCCCGAAAAAAAATCCCCGAGGCCTGAAACTACAACTGGTATTCCGCATATTCAAATTGATGTGGAATCCGTCCCGGAATTATCTGCTCAACTATCTGATCGTGTATCGAAGATCGAAGGTGTTGAACTACAGAGTACGAATGTTGGTCGCGCAGGTTCAACAGGTTTTTGGGTCGGTGATTCGATCAGCATTGCTCGTCCAGAGTCAACTATTCGCGGGCGGGAGTTTGCGCATTGTCATCCTGATGGCAGTTTGCACGCATCGCTGCCTGTTGAGCTTGCCCGAGAGGCGGTAGAAGCAGGGTGGGCCACCCCTCATCCATGGGCGGCAAGAAAACCAGGATTGCAGGGATTTGTCATGATTTATACGCCTACAACACAAGATGAATTGGATGTTGTGGTTCAGTTGATTGAAGAGAGTTATCGATTTGTGACTTCGCGGTAAAATGGTGTATTTGGATAAAGTTAATGATTCGCCATATCGTTCTCACTAAATTTAAAGCTCACGTCACCGAAGAGCAGGTCACTGACATATACACAGCGTTGGCAGCTCTCACGCAGGAGCTCGCCGGCGCGAACAATTTTTGCGGCGGCCGCTCGCAAAGCCCTGAACAAATCGAGCGTGGTTATATGCACGGGTTTGTTATTGATTTTGACAATTGGGGGGCCTTGAAAAATTACTCAATTAACCCTATGCACAAATCGCTGGGTGGTCGTATTGTCGAGAACGCAGTGGGTGGAATCGATGGCGTATTGGTGCTCGACATCGAGGTGTGAGGATTAAAAATTGTAAACCTATTCTCTCGTTTTATGCATTCTCAGGTAGGGTGGACGTTCACACATTTAAGGAAACCCGATGATAGATCGAAAGCTGCATGCTAGTTCCCCTGCAAATTTGCAAAGGCGTAGAGTGCTGCAAGGAGCTGCTGCTGTGATGGTTGCAGGCGCTGCACCCGCAATCGCTGCTAATACAAGTGCTGAAGCTGCGCACATGCTTAGCGGAGAATTAGTCTGCAATATCGCAGACCCTGTAAAAACGTTGGTATTACGAAATCCAACTAATCAATCGATAGTTATAGAACAGCTATCAAACAGTGCTTTGATGTTTGATGGCAGTGTTGTGGATTGCAATAATGCGGTTGTGACTAAGCCGGTTAGTATTCCAGCAAACCAGGAAGTAAATATTCGATTTTCAAAACGTCACCCGCAAGCGCTTGATCATTCGGTTGAAGATTATCAACGCGTGCAATCACGTGTAACTCGTTTGTCTGATGGGACTCGCGTAATTGCGTTTAACCTGAAGGTAGCTGGGCGTGAAGCTACGTTTTCGTAAGTCTGCTTATTCTGCCTCGTAAGGCAGAACTTCTTCAACTTCAAGCCGATACCCCGATTCAGCCAAATTACTTTTGACTGTTTCGGTGCGTATCGTGCCAATCGCCCAGATAGGATCGTAAGCACTCTTTAGCTCAACTGCCACAGGTGAATTTGCATGAACCACTTGATTCGCCGGTGGTGGTGGCGTGTGTATGCACGCTCCAACATAGGGCACGAGCAGGAACTCACTCAGTTTTGTTTGACCATCAAATTCCAGTGGCGTGACATAGGCTGCAATCTTTACGCGTTTGCCATCTAATTCATCAACGACCGGGGCGTAGTAAAATGCCTCCTGTAGTTTTTCTAAACGCGCATTGGATTCGTCACTTCCATCGAGCAAGATATCAATTTCTTCTTGCGTCATAGTTTCAAATGGATTCTCAGGTTGCACGAAATCGTCTGGGATTAAGTCTTCCCAGTTTATGGTTGCAACTTCTATTAGCGCTTGGTCATCTTTGTCTTTTTTGAAAAACGAAAACCAGTTCGCATAACTTCCAACGCTGAACACGAGCACGCTTGCTGCCACAGCGATAATGCTTAGTCGTCTTATGTTCATAAACACGTTCCTCAACTTCTAGAATGTTTAAAGTTTTTGTGACAGCCCGTCGGATAATGATTTTCTGTAGGCTTGCAATGCTGGAATTGTACCAGCCACCAGTCCAGCTATTGCGACACTGAGTAATATTTTAAGTTCAGTGCTCTGTGGCAATGTTAACGGAACGGATAGCCCAAAACGCTCCATTAAAAACACCGAACCGATCGCAGTAATGATGTAATGCAACACCAAGCCTGCAACAATGCCGCCGAGTGTGAGTAGAGTGGATTCAATGCACAAAAGCAGAAACACATGTGCAGGGCGGGCACCGACCGATCTAAGTACAGCCATTTCGCGCCGACGCTCATTTAAACCTGCCAATAGCACTGACATCAAATTTACTAAACCAGCGACAACGACCATGATAGAGACAATCAATAGTGCCATTTCTGCAACACTGACAAGACTCCACAATTCTTGTAAGGCCACGCCGGGTAAGATAGCCAAAAGCGGTTCAGCTCTATAGTTGTTGATAGTGCGTTGTTCCCGAAATACGGTGCCTCGCGATTTAAGCCCAACCAACAAAGCGGTTACCGCTTTAGGGTTAAGATCCATAGCTCGTATGGCCTCAGCGGATGTTCCTTCACCTTTAACATTTGCACCATTTCTCCAGTCAACGTGCATGGCTTCAATACCTTGCAAACTGACATGAATGGCTCGATCAACGGGTGTGCCTGTTGGCGCTAAAATACCACTTACTTTAAATGGTTGTTTTTCGTGTTCAACTAAAGCGACATTGCCGGTGCCGTGAGCTACAACGATATCTTGTCCAATCGTATAACCGAGCTGTTTAGCCACTTCACTGCCAATGACAGCGTCAAATACATCATCAAAGCGCTCACCTTCGGCGAACGTTAAAGTGCGTTTTTCGCCAAAGCGGTAGTGTTCAAAATAGTCATGGTTAGTGCCTAACACTCGAAAGCCTGCATGCGAGTCGCCCAATGATATTGGAATGACCCAGTCGATTGCATTGCGTGCACTAATTTCTTCAACGCTTTCCCAACTAATATTGTTCGTCGCATTGCCGATTCGAAATACTGAGTAGAGCAGTAATTGTACCGCGCCACTTCTGGCGCCCACGATTAGATCAGTGCCGGACACGGTTTGTGTAAAGCTGTTGCGCGCATCGCGACGAACTTTTTCTACCGATAAAATAAGTGCTACGCTCATGGCAATGGCGAGCATGGCCAGCAAGGCTGTTGGCCAACGGTTGCATAAGCTTTTCCACGCAATGCCAATCATGATAAGTCACCCGATAAATCGGCGACACGGTTTATATCTTTTAAGTCTATGCGTCGATCGAATGAGCTGGCCAATGCAGCATCGTGACTTACGAATAGCAGGGTGGAGCCAGCTGACTCTATCTCGCTAAACAGCAAATCGAGAAATGCTTGCCGGGAATCACTATCCAATGAAGAGGTAGGTTCATCGGCAATAATCAACGGCGGACGACCAATTAGGGCACGAGCCACGGCTACGCGCTGTTGTTGTCCAACACTGAGTTCAGAGGTAGGTTTGTGTTTTATTTCCTTGGGATCAAGCTTCATTGCACTCAGTAAGCGATCCGTTTCTTGATCGAGCGTTAAGCCCTCCTGCGTGACCCTTCTTTTTCGTGATGGTGAGAATCGGCAACTGAGTTGCACGTTTTCAACGACTGATAAAAACGGAAGTAGATTAAATTGCTGAAACACGAGCCCCATGTGGTCTACACGAAACTGGTCTCGCTTCGAACGACGCAGTTCGGCTAGCGGTTGACCATCAATCGCAACGCTTCCTTTTTGCGGTAAAAGAACGGCTGCAATCAGGTTCAGCAAAGTTGTTTTGCCAGAGCCAGAGGAGCCTTGAAGGAAAACATGCTCCCCACGCGATAGCTCGAATTGCTCAATCGACAGCACCGGACTTAAATTCCGGTGCCATGCAAATTGAATATCTCGCAACTGTACTATGGGTTGTGCGTTTGCGTTCATTGATGGTCTTTTTACGTGTGTGTGATATTCACACCACAGTGCGTGTACTAATGGACTTGTTTAACATCGATGATCGTATTTTGCGGGTTTAATTCAACTGCGGATTGTCCTTTGTCCCCCACGAGTTGCACGTCGAGTTCCTCAAAGCCTGCCCAAAGAGAGAATAGTGATGCATCAATAGTTTCTAATGACTTTATATTGCCACACTCATAAGTATAGAGTGCCAGCACAGTAGAGTGAGTATCGGATTCATCTTCTTCATGAGCGTGTTCGTCATGATCGTCTGCATGCTCATCCTTGTGATCTTCCTCGTGTTCGTCATGCTCGTCTTTGTGATCGTCATGGTCATCTTTGTGATCGTCCTTGTGATCGTCCTTGTGTTCATCATGATGATCGTCGTCATCGTGATCGTCATGATCCCCGTCATGCATAGCGTCAGACATAGCATTTTCGATATTAAGCTCCGATACAACGCAATCCCCAGAATTAAATATAAATAGTTGAGTGGGGTCGTTTAACAGCTGTAGGGCTGAATTGACTAAGGCCTTTTGCTCGTCATTAGAGGGCGCATGCTCAAAACCTACGATATTGTTCCACGGTGTGTTGAGCTCTATGAATACGGAGGAGTCCGATATGGCGACGTTTAGCGATGCGGCGCCATGCACATGGCTGTCTAGGTCTCGTTCTGTTTGAGCAAATGTGTTAATTGAGTATGCAGCCGACAAGGTTGCTAGCGTTAATAATAGCTTCATGGGTTTCTCCTGAATTAAAGTGTGGCAACTGGTGTTGCCGTTAGCTTTACGAAATCAGGAGAGCAGGCGGCCCGCGAATGGGGTGTACTGCTGGTGCTCGTGCAACGAAGATTGCCGCAAGCGGCTGTATGATTAACTTGCTGTTGGAATTGAGCGTTACAGCGTCGCACGGTACAGGCGCTAAGCCATTTGCTCCCGCGTAGGTATGGTAGATAGAACAATCACGCTCAGTTTTTTCAACTTCGGCTATTTGCGCAATTGAAATGTGTTCGTGGGTGTGGTCACCATGCTGAAGAACAACATGATGCGAGTCGGCAGGCACGTCGCCCATATGCTCAATCATATGAGCACTGGTCGCCATCTGGCTAAAAATCATAGCCAGCAGCAGCAATACGTGAGTGAATGTCTTGCCGTTCATATTGGAAAGTATAGCGCTATTTACGTGCCAAAACGTTGAATATTGCGGTACTGTGTGGATAGTCTGGCATGATTTGTTTGCACGCAGAATTAATTATCCTGCAATAACGGGTGATTCGATTCCGTGTTGTTCAATTAGCTCGTTCAAAGAAGGCCATATAGCTTCATGCAGTAGTACACCTTTTTCCAACTGTTCTCGTTTGTAAGCCAGTCCTCGTTGTCCGGGTAGTCGAACGGGATTTTGCGGGTCCGCTGGCTTGTTGTTAATGCATTGTTCAACGAGATGATCCATTTGAGTGAGAAACGCCTGTTTGTCGCCAAAGGCTTCAATGTCAGTCACCTGGACGGATACGTTTGCTCCCCAAACATCAACACTATCAGCACGACCAAAACCTGAAAGCCCGGACGTTAGGGCTTCAATAAAGAGTGCAAGCCCAAAGCCTTTGTGACCAGCGTCTAATCCACCCAGTGGAAGTAAGCTGCCAGGTGGTTGTTGAAAAATAACGGCCGGGTTGTTGCACGGCTTGCCATCAGAATCTAACCACCAATTGTGTTTGCCCTTTTGTCCAGATTGATGAAGTCTGGCACTCATGCCAACCGTTGTGGTGGACGCGGAGATGTCGATCATGATCGGGTCGTTCGATGTTGGTATTCCCCAAGCCATTGGGTTGGGCGTGAACAAAGGCTCTGTTCCGCCAAAAGGTGCCACATTTGCTACTGAAGGGTCACTGCATACAACTTGAATTAGAAATCCTTCTCTTGCCGGTTTCTCCAGATAAGCTGCAAGCGCACCTATGTGAGAACTTCGACGGATAACAACATTGCCGGTACCATACTTTATTGCCATGGAGGTCGCTGTATCAATTGCACGTAACGTTAAGTGAGGCCCAGGTAAAAACTTTCCATCCCAATTGGCTACTGCAGGTCTTACACTGATTTCTTCAAAGTCACCAAACCCAAGCATGTCACCACGTTTGACTGCATCGAGATAAGGCTTTAGCAGGTTTAAGCCGTGGGTATCGTGACCCAATAGATCACCTTCTGTTAGTACAGTGGCTACGTCATTGGCGCATTGTTCGCTCATGCCGGATTCGATACAGAGCGTTTTGGCGCAGTCAATTAGGGAAGTAACTTCGTAGCGTTGGGGCATGGCTTTTGTGTCTCCGAGTTGTATTGGTGAGTGTATCAAGCCGAAGTCAATGTCCAATACTAGAGCTCGATCGCTTTCCCACATTAAAAATGTAACCCGTCTATTCAAGGCCCCTTCCTGCACGCGAACATTATCAGCCACTGTCACAGATTCCCCTTTGCCCGCTACCGATATTCGTTCCTCAACAATTCCATACCGTGCAAGCAAATATTCATCAAACGCTGCGCATGGCGATAAGATGGTTTCTGGTTATAGTCAGTATCTCCCGTACAGTCCATGTGTCCTTCAATTCGAAAACGGCATCAGGGAATGCAATTTCGGCAACATACTGCACAAAGAAAGGTACATATGGATACTGTTAATGCTGCGGTCGATTGACTATTGTTGAAGCAAATTGCCTATTTGAGATTGCATCATGAAACCCTTAAAGACTAGCGTAACACTTCTCATCAGCTTGCTACTGTTGATGAGCACCGCCTATGCTGCGCCGCCTCCAGGTAAAGGTAAGCCAGACAGTGGAGGTGGGACCGATGATGGCGCAGTGCAATGTGAGTATCCCTCTTTTGCCGATTCTCCAAAAGACAAACTTCGCGGCGATGAGGCGAATTTTTATATTCAATATGGCGATGTGTTATCGCAAATGTTGGAAGGGAGTCTGGTTTTTGACGAAACCGGATCTGCGAATTCAGCGCTTAAAACTGAGAGCTCATCTGGTCGTTGGTTTGTAGAAGACATGTCAGATGTTCAACATCGTGTGGGTAACGACGGGATTGAAATCGTTGAATCCAATGCTGGCATGGACGAGCAAGGCAATAGCTGCGAGCTACCGTGTTCACCTGCCGGTAAAAGGTGGTCTGGCTGGTACGATGGTCCGTTACTGTCAGAATGGGATGGGTCGTACTTAAGCCTCGGCGGGCTAAGAACCATGGAGGTTGATCTCACCAGACCCGGCGCTGGAAAGTGGTACAACAACAAACTCTACACGACGTGGCTAAGCACCTTGCAAAGGCAGGTTGACCCGAATGGTAATGGTATTTATGGGTCAAGAAAGCAAGGGTCGCAAACATTCAAACCAAACATGTATCTCAAGTCGCAGGTCAGTTTCGAGCAAATGCAAACACCTGGGTTTCGTTTATCGATGTGGCTTATGCCCGTTGAA
>CALHOU010000151.1 GCA_938035945.1 uncultured Granulosicoccaceae bacterium | reverse complement strand
ATGAAAAAGACTCAGTTTGACCCGCTGTTTAGCATCAATCACACACTGGCGATGCTGAGGTACAAGATCAATCGACTAGCCCGGCGCACGTGGTGCACAACGAAGCTCAACGCGCGTTTAGATGATCATGTGGCGTTGTACATCGATGTGCATAATCGCAAGCTCATTGATTCTGGCGTTATGCATTATCGTGGTAGGTAGGGGATTCCAAAGTAAGGATGCAAGACTTAGCTATCCGCAGCGAAGTAAGCCAGTTTGGAATGTTTCCATAAAGCGCCTCACCTGGCAGTCCGCGTAGCAACACCTCGCGTGCGGCGATCAATGCATCGACACCGGTTCGCAGCCCCGCCATAACGACTTGAAACGAATTTGACACCTACTCAGGCACCATAGTCAAAAACGTTCCTAAATTCCTTTTTAGGAATTTTACGGATATCATCGCCCAAGTGTTGCATCGACAAATAGTGATTTTTTAGCTTTGGGTTAGGCATTGCGTAACGATGCTGTTGGTGTCGCCAAAACGCAGTCACGGCTGCCGCGTAGACGGCAAAGCTTTGCAGTGAGCGTTTTTCATTTTCATGCAATTGAGAGATTTGCTGATATCCAGCCAATACAGTTCGCGCATTAATCACATTAAGTTTGTCAGATTCTTCACATAGGCCAACTAGCATCATGCCTATATCAAAGACGCGGTAGTAATAGCAAGCCTCTTCGAAGTCCATAATGATTGCGGTAGAATTGTCGTCATCAATGATCACATTATTAAAAAAAACGTCGGCATGGATAAGCGCTTTAGGCAAACTCTGTTTAACATGCTCGTGAATATCGCTGCGAATTGAATATAACCATTTTTGAAAATCGGAACTGTTGTCATAAATTTCAATTTTACTGAACGATTCCTTTCCGAAACTGACCTGGTGCTTTAGGTAATCTGGCGGCTTTATTAAATGAAGCTTTGCCAGTTGCTGGCCTAATGAAATCAATTTCTGTTTGGATAAATTCTTATGAATTGAACCTGGTAGATGATTTTTTAACATCACGGGCTTGCCGTCCCAAAGCGTCACGAGTTGACCCTTGCTGTTCGACAAGACCTTCGACGTAGTAAAATTATTCTGCTCTAAATGAGCAAGTAAGTTGGCTAATTGCTGTGCTTCAACTAACGTTTTCTGCTCACAAATGGTTAATACAAAATCACCCTTTGAGGTATTTATTCTGTGATTCGTATTCTCAGAGCCACCACTTAGTAATGAAGTAAAGAGCAATGACCCTAAAGAATATTGTGCAAGTATTGACTCTATTTGTTTCTTATCTAGCTTTGTATATTCTGCCAATGTATTAATCCTGCAGGAAAAGCGTGTTCCCAATGGCGCAAACTACGCCACGCCCTTTCCTTTAATGGCCAACAATTCAAGGTCTGCAAATTCACGCATCTTTGGTATCAAAACTCTGGTTCATTAGCTAGGAACTTATTCAATGGCTCTGTAGGTTTGTTGTCATGGCATCAACCAATGCAAATTCCAAGTTCTCAATATCACATAGCCGCAAATGCTGGCAGACTGTACTCGCGTCATCCAGCGAGGTATGCATGGCCTGCCCTGGCAACCCTGTGTCCGAATCAAGACAGTTGCGTATAACCTCAGGAAATTTGGCTGGATGGGCCGTTGCTAAACAGAGAAACTTCGTCCGATCTGGGAGAGACTCTTTAAACGCATTGGCCGCAGCTACAGCTACAGCAGTATGCGGATCGAGCAGATAACCATCTTGTTCAAAAGTATTTTTTATGGTGGCTTTGGTCTGAGCATCTGTAATCGCAATTGAAGCAAAGCCATGCTGAATTATTGCAAGCGTTTCTGAGTTGAACTCCATCCGCCCGGTTTCCTCAAATTCGTCCATCCAGGCTGCAAGTCTTCCGCTATCACTGCCGGCTGAAAAATACAAATACCGCCAGAAGTTGTAGGGCACGACAATATCGATTGCTGACGATATCGTTTGTATCAGCTCTTTCTTTGCCAACACGCCACTGGATAAAACCGTATGCAGTGTGTGGTTGATATTATTAGCGCATATAAATTGCTTTACCGGCAACCCCATGGAGCGCGCTAGATAGCCGCCAAACAAATTACCGAAGGCGCCGCTGGGCACTGAAAAAACAACATCATCTCCAACGGCTTCTACGGTGCGATAATATCCATAAAAGTAGTGCACGGACTGCACCATGACTCGACACCAATTTATAGAATTGACGCTAGAGAGTTTCAGTTTTTCCTTTAATTCCTGATCCTTGAACAAGCTCGCTACGACAAAATCCAGGTCATCGCCACCGTCTGTGCAATTCTCGACACCAACGGGATGGACATTGCTGGCATTCAAAGTTGTCATTTGACGCTCTTGTTCTTCGGTAATCATTCCTCGAGGAAAAAGCGCCCAACAATCTAGTGTCGGTTTCCCAGCGGCAGCCCACGCGGCAGCGGGTCCGGTATCGCCAGTTGTGGCCAGCACAAGAGTAAGACGCTCGTCTCTCTTTTCTAGCAAGTAGTCCAATACATTGATTAGAAAACCCATCGCGACATCTTTAAACGACAGGGTTGGCCCGTGAAATAGCTCCATAACAATCACATTGCCCTGCTTATCCAGAGGCACCATGCCAACCACGTCGGGGTGTTCGAACGAACTATAACTTTCAGCAATGATTTTTTTTAAATCATCGTCTGGGATTATCGAGCGAGGTATAAAAAGCGACAAAATCTCAAACGCTAAATCAACAAAGCTCAGGGTAGCCCATGCTTGTAATTGCGCCGTGGATATTTTGGGAATCGTTTCAGGGACATACAAGCCGCCATCTGCGGCAAAACCGCTTAAAACCGCCTCATCAAAAGCGACTGGAGAAATCCCTCCACGGGTACTCACATAACTAATCATTTGTACGTTATTGCCCCTATGGCTCGATAAGCTTGTAAACCAGAGCCTATATGATGTTTGGCCCTAAAACACGGGTAATCAGCTTACATGAAACTCAGGCTTATTCTCTACGGTGATAGATTTGTGTCCTGAGGTGTAAATCTGATATTGTGATTTGGTGACGAGCTGTCCTTACGTACTCAACGGGCGTATCTCAGCCTGCCTGGCACTATTGGCAGCAACGCTATCGTTGCATGACTTTATTCACCGGTCAACTGTGGAGCTACGCATTAAGAACTTAATTGGCCTTACTAACTACAGAGGATATAAATGATGTTTTTTTCAAAAAAGATGTTGGTAATAGGTGCTGCCGCCTTAATCAGCACAATGAACGTGTCGGCGGAGAATCTACGCGTTGGTATGGAATGCACATATGCTCCGTTCAACTACAAAACGGCTGACGGAGAACTCGCAGGCTACGATGTCGATGTAGCCAAAGGTGTTGCAGCAATAATTGGCGCTGAGTTTGAATATGTCTGTCAAGAATGGGATGGCATGATTCCCGCACTGTTGGCGAACAAATTTGACCTGATCATCGCATCTATGTCTATCACCGATAAGCGGATGGAAAAAATTGACTTTAGTGGGCCTTACCGCTTCTCGACTGGCCAAAT
>CALHOU010000150.1 GCA_938035945.1 uncultured Granulosicoccaceae bacterium | reverse complement strand
TCAAGTCCGTTTGGCGACGAGGAACTTACCGTCGTACTTTCCGTGCTGTCGCCTGAGCCCGTTGTTGATGGTGAAATGCTGCACTTTTTAAGTCAAGTTAATCGCGAAGCATTGGTAAAGCTGTTTGTCGATCTGCCAAGTGCTGAATTGTTTGCAGAATTTGTAAACACATTAAAGCTGCGAATAAACGAAGAGGCTTTCGGCGAACTCAATGCCGATAACCGAAAATCTGCAATAACAAAAGAACAAGTCGACACCACTATCCGTATGTTAGAAACGAACATGGACCCTGCAAGCATCGATGAGTTACTGACAACGCTGCGCGCGCTTTCTGAAACACCGGACAATAATAATCAACTCAAACAAGTGGTGGAAGCATTCAATGGTCTCGGTTTTCAACAAGGCGCGGTGCTGAGCTACACGTCTTTTTTTAACACACTGCTTTCAAGCACAGATCTTGATGATCTAAGCGAAGGGTAGGTGATGACGACGCCCATAACGCGAACTAACACATGAGCGAGAAAGTCGAAATTTACGGCACCAGTTTTTGCCGCCACTGCTTAGCTGCGCGTGCCTTGTTGGACTCAAAGCAGATCGCGTACACAGAATACCTCATTGATCTTATGCCTTTAGAGCGCGGTGAGATGCTGCGCCGTTGCGGGCGTAAGAAAGTGCCGCAGATTTTAATCAACGACATACCCGTTGGCGGGGATGAGGATTTGATGGCCTTGGATGCAAGCGGTGAATTGGATCGGCTTTTAAATGGCAAACAACGTTGATAACTCGCACATCGAAATTAGTTCATTAACAAATACTAACGACGAACCCACCTCCGGCTAGACCTTTTACGTGATTGCCGATCACCGCTATTAATTTTACCCTTCAGATCCGACAAAACGACCGGAGGCTGAAAAATGAGTATTACCGATAGCAGACGAAACGATGCACAGCGAGTAAGAAATTCAGCTACACAACTTGCTTTTGATCGTGCTGAATCCCCCAATAAACACCGCGCAATATTGCCAGCAGGTGAGCCACATAAAAACAATGGCGAAGAAGATCGGTATAGGAAATATGGGTCGTATATGAGCTTTTCTAAAGGCTTAAAACATGATTCTAAAACCGGTCTGCCAATAACAGGCGAAGTAGACAAACTGCGTTATGCCATCGACGATGGATTTATCCAATCGTTTGATAACATTGGAATTGGATACCCAATCGCTGATGATAAGTTGAAATGGCATTTTCATACAAATGCTACGCACCGACGATGGGAATCGCCCACCGCTGGTCACGTATTCGACCTTCAAGGCCCCGACGCTCAAGCCGTCACAATGCCGAGCGCGCCAGCCTTAGAAGATCTTCCCGATGAACTGGTTGCTGAAATGGCGGAAGTCTATGAATTGGCATTGCTTCGTGATGTGCCTTTTTCTGCATTCAGTGAAGTTGCGACGCATAGCCATGCCAAGTTGGATACGGCTATAGCCGCTTTGAAGGAACTACCGTTTTATGCATCTGGTGGAAACGCTGATCGGACTCGTCCTCAGCACTTGTCGAGAGGGAATGTGTTTAGAGGGCAAACACCTGGCGAGCAAACTGGCCCTTATTTAAGTCAATTTCTATTGCTGGGTAATGGTCACCTAGAGGATTTTCACCAAGATGTAGAAGGTAAGCTGCAATACGGTGGTATTCGAATTGATCAGAGAGTGAGGGTGGCTACGCCGAATCTTGACTACATGACGCACTGGCATGAATGGCTGGATGTACAGCATGGGGCAAACGTCATTAACACGATGGATTATGTTGATGAAGCAGCTACCGATGCAGTGCCGTTCAGGTTTATTACTACGCCACGAGATTTAGCCACCTATGTGCACTTCGATGCTTTGTATGAAGCCTACCTTAACGCTGCGCTTTGGTTGCTGAATGTAGGTGCACCGCGGGACCCTAAATTTGCGAAACTGTTGGGTGAATCATCGAGTACTGAAGGGTTTGCTTTGTTTGGTGGACCTCACATACTAACCATGGTTACCGAAGTGGCGACACGTGCATTGAAAGCTGTGCGTTACCAGAAATTCAACAACCATTTACGCGCACGGCCAGAAGTGGTTGCCGCACGCGTTGCAGCAGCAGACGCTGGCGTCTTACCGGTCGCGGTTGAAGCGGCGGTCAATCCAATGCGAACGGCGCTTGAAGAAACTGGTTTGCTTAACCGTGTTCGAGAGCACAATGCTGCACAGAATGCCCGTCATGCTGATTATCTCAGTGAATGCGAAGATATTGCAGCAACGGATAATTTGCCGCTTCTGCCCATGGCTTTTGCAGAAGGTTCACCGATGCACCCAGCCTATGGTGCAGGGCATGCAACAGTTGCGGGTGCGTGCGTCACCATGTTGAAAGCCTTTTTTGATGAAGATGCTATTTTAATCAGGGATCGAGAAGGTAAGCACCGTGCTGTGTCTGCGCAAGAATTTAAGGATCATGCGTACGAGAATGGATGGGAGACGTTCTCTTATGTGCCGCCAAAGGACAACGGTGAGTGTCTTGAACCTTCCGGTGACCCATCTGTGCTAACTGTTGGGCACGAATTGAATAAGTTAGCCGCGAATATTTCAATTGGACGCAACATGGGTGGCGTGCATTATTACTCAGATTACATCGAGAGTATGCGAATGGGAGAAGCCATTGCCGCTGGCATTTTGGAAGAACAAGCACTCACATACGAGCGCATTGATCCTTTCGTTGTTGGATTTCGCACCTTTGATAACAAGGAATGCATTATTCCAGAGCAGCAGTACTCGCCCAAAGTGAACTTCGCTTAATACGTATTCAGTACGGTGAGCGTAAGTAGGAGGAATAAACAGGGATAGTTAAGGGTGTACCTTGGTTGTTACTGAGGTACACCTGCCTGTCTTAGTGAGTCGGCCCATTGCTGGCCAATCTTATAGTCTGCGCTGGGTGATTCTGCTAGGAAGCGCGAAACGGTGAATTCGGGGTCTAGCTTAAGCAAATTTGAAATGCTCTTTTCGGCGGCTTCCTGGTCGTCGAGATGCACATTGGCTACAGCCGCTGCGCGCAATGTTGATGCGTGATAAGGATTCAACTTCAAGGATTGTTGTGCATAGTCCAAGGCTGTGTCGTAGCGTTCTGCTGATAAAGCGGCCGTTGATGCGAGTGATAAATAGTAATATTTCATCGGATCAAGAGGGGATAGGCGCAAGGCTAATTCGGTATTGTTTAGCGCCTCTTCACCTTCACCTTTGAAAGCATGCAGTGTACCTTTCAACGCTCTTGCCAGGCAGTCGCTAGGGTTGCTTTGAATGGCGTCGTTGTATCTTGTTTCAGCGACATCTAGCTGTCGTAGAATATTGGTGTGCACCAATCCGTCAACGGTTAGTGCCATTGCGCAAGTTGAGTCCAGATCAAGGGCTTTTTTAGCGCAATCGGAAGCGGTGTTTTTTAAGTAATCAATATCTTTTACATTGCCTTGAACATGATTTAGTACATGCCATTTTGCAGTCCATGCATGTGGTAACGGTGAACGAGTATTTCGATCGATCAATACGTCCAGTAGCTCCTTGGCTTTTCTAAAATCTGAATTTGTTATTCGATGAAGCATATGAATCGCTGAAATCAAGAGGGTGTAGTTCTCTAGCGACAGTGGGTTGTGATGAATCACTTTTTCAATCTCATTGCGCGTGATCGAACTCGACAGTTTGTTCACGATATTCGCGACAAAATGCTCATCGGCATTAATAAACTTTTGCATCGCCAAATGTATTTGTTCAGAAAAGACCACAAAGCCGGTGTTTGTGTCGGCCAATTCAACAAATATCTTGATGTGTTTATTTGTATGAGAAAACGTACCGCTGACTAAGTAATCCGCATGAAGCAGATGCTTCACTTCATCCATGTCAAAAGAACTTCGCGAGAAAGCGGTAGTCGACAACCTGGAAATCACATTAAAATCTTCTTGGCCGGAAATTTTGTTTATAAGATCGTCCGCAAAAATTTCGCCAATAAAACGATTGGATTCTTCGCAGCGAACAGCTCTTAACGGAATAACTGCGATGGTGGGTTTGAAACTATATCCCTTGAACGTGTTGGTGTTGAGGCGTGATGAATTGGCTTGATCACCAACATCTGAGTTTGATCGCACAAAATAGGATACGTATTTCCCTTTTGGGATTTGTATCTGTATCCCGGTGTCGTTGTCTGGATGGCCCTGGTAGTAAGCGCTGAGTGCACGTCGGGTATCTTTCGCCACATTGCGAATATAAGGATCTAGAGAATCGAAATCATTCCGATCGAAAGCGTCAACAGCGATACGATAGGCTTTTAGTCTGGACGCATTGCCCGCAAGTGTTTCTGTTACGACGTAACGCAAAAATTTTGTCAGCCTTGTTGCGTTTTTAAATTGCTCACTGGCCGTGATGTTCTCCAGCTCCTGCTCGATCACTTTTTTATCGAATTTGCTTTCCATCAAGTTCAGCTTCCAAAAAGATCTGAAGAGTGGGAGTGAGTGTTAGTCCGATCATGTCAGGTACGGTGCAGTTTAACCTTTTTGTATAGGCAGTCGTCAATAAAAATTAGCAAAAACAATAAGATAGTCACAATAATACGTACAGCGTACCGTACGATACTTCTTTCTAGCTACTCGTTTTCATATGTTACCTCTAAGCCAGTAAGCAGGGACACGGTTATGGAAACAGCTGAAATTACGCTCTCGGATGAAACGATTCCCGAATTTCTACGGGAATTCGTGATTGATATTGTGCGGCAGGAGTTAGCAAAACGACCCATTGTCAAGCCGCCCAAACTACCCCCGGTTCGCATTAAGGGTACAGAGTACCCGCTAAACAAACTCAGTAAACGTGAGCGAGAGGTTCTGACTCTTATCGCGAACGGCTATTCAAGAAACGAGATCAGTGCCACTCTAGGTGTTACTTACAATACGGCCTGCTCTCATATTTCCAATACTTACACAAAATTATCTATATCCACGATTGCAGAGGCGACGCAAATCGCGATGCGATCGGGATTGTTGTAGCGGCGCAAAATTAAAAGGGGAGCATCATGGGTTTGTTTAGCGGTATTAGTGGGATCAGTGGAATTTCGGGAATTAGCGGCATATCAGGTATTAGCGGAATATCTGGAATAAGCGGTATTAGTGGAATCAGTGGGATATCCGGAATAAGCGGAATCTCGGGTATTAGCGGTATTGGTGGATCGCCACTTGGTTCATCTGCACTCATTGTGCACCGCGACGGAATTGTGGGACCTTATGAAGCGGAGGCGCTCGCCGATTTATCACCAGCTTTCAATAATCCAGACAATTTTTCGTTTTTGAACCCGGACTTACGGTCTGTTGTCATCGATGGTGAGTTGAATTCATTGGTGAGTTTTGACATCCGTGATAACAGTATTGCATTACATTCAATGGGTAAGGAAGCCAGCTCGGGCGAATCGAATCAGTTTGAGTTGGTGAAAATATCTGCACCGATCGATAAAGCGGTGTATCGCGAACAAACCAAGCTCATCGAACTCTACGCGGACTTACGTCCGGATCGGAGTGCGGAAATTCTGGCTCAAGCTGGTTCGTTTGGTGATTTTTTGTTTTCCGTGTTTCCCATTCACGGAGGAGCTGCACCCCGTTTCGTGGAGTTATTGCATGCGGCCTGGCGCTTTGCAGTAATGGTTGAAATGCGGTTTAAGTTTGTACTGGGTGTACCTCGTCCACATCGATTCTCTTCACAAATTCAACCGATGATTGTGACGCCGATGCACGGCTCATTTCCCAGTGGGCATGCCACAGAAGCCTTTCTTGCTGCAAGGTTTTGCAGTTTGATCATGGAGAAAGTATTGCCCGGTGAGGGTAACCGTAAGTATAGAGAAGAGCTCACCAAGCAGTTGAATGCGCAGGCGGCTCGCATTGCTGTCAATAGAACAGTTGCTGGCGTGCACTATCCGATGGACAGTCTTGCAGGTCGGGTGCTTGGTACGACACTGGCCGAGTATGTATTCGCCTGTGGCATGAGCAACGATAACGAAAGCGTGACGATGGATAAGAATCGGAGCCTTGATGGTTTAGCGATGACTGAAGACGATGCGAAGGTTGATTTTAATCCTTCTGAGAATATTCAGGATCCAGATGGGGATCGGGTGACTTATGTGAACGTTGCTGATCAAGTTTTCTCGCCGCCAGTGACAATGGGCTTGTCCTGGTTGACGACCAAAGCCATAGAAGAGCTAACAGGAATACTTTAAACGGGGATTTGTATGTATAAATGGATTGACAGTACGAGTAGCGATAATTTCAACCTGCAAGATGCATTGGAGAATTGGAATGGTTTACGCATCGACCCCTATTTAGTATGGGCATATACCACTGATTTTAAATACCTAGAAGTTGAATACCAGAACAACGAAAAGCTGTTGCCGTTGATTATCGAATTAAAGGATGTGTATTCGCGAGAAAAACCTCACGACACAAGAACGTTGGAAGATTTGCTTGATGGTTGTGATGCATTGCCATTTCATCGTTTGTTGCCAAAAACGAAATACCTTACTGTGAGGATGCCAGAGAGTAAGTTCTTTACCTTGGTTCAATCCAAGCGACTGGCCGGTTTGATTGAGCGCATTGAACTTGGGTTGGCAGCGAAAAGTGCCTTTGATGAAAATGAGATGAGCCCCAATGTAGCCGATGTGATTTCCGACCCACTTCGCACAAACCTACCGGAAGAGGCCGTTGATGTGGAAGATGATGAGTCAGATCTGCGACCCATAGTCGGGATCATTGATGACGGTGTTGCTTTTCTTAATCAACGATTTCAAGACGCAAGCCAAGGTACGCGCATACAAGTCCTTTGGGATCAAAACAGCGTTGCGGACGACGATAAAGTAGCTAGCAATGACGCTGAAGTGTCCACACATGGCGCAAAACATGGAAGGGTATTTCTGAAGCGTCAAATTGATGAGCTGATACAGGAGTGTTATGACGGTGATGCGACCTATCCGAGCATGGAAGAGCGCATTTATGCACGCGAGAAAATTCGCGGATTAACGCGTACGGTATCTCACGGGACTCATTTGTTGGATGTCGCAGCTGGTGCGAACCCGCAAACGGTTCCCCCAGATCATGATCAGGAGATCGTTGCCGTTCAACTTCCTCAGCCAGACAGACAGTTCTCAGACACCTCAGGGAATTGGCTGAAAATTAGCGCGTTTCAAGCGCTTCAATTTATATTAGTTGCCGCTAATCAGGTTTCACTAATGAATCGACCGATGCGCCCAAACCGGGTAGAGCGAGATTTAGTTGTAAATTTGAGCTTTGGCAACATGGCGGGGCCACATGATGGTTCGTCGGTGCTTGAGCAGGGCATTGATTTCCTGATTGAAAGTGCACCTGAACTTGCGAACTTGAAAAGCTTGTCTGTGCACATAGCGGCGGGTAATCAAAGGCAAGCGCAGTGTCATGCAAAAACCAAGGTCAGTAAGGACAACCCAGCAACATTAAATTGGAGAATTTTACCTGACGACTCAACCCCCAGTTACCTGGAGATCTGGTTTGATGATGAAGCAGATGTGCGCAACCTTAGTATCGAAATAAAGCCGCCTGTGAGCACCACCGTGGGTGACGTTCGCGACACAGAATTTTCTGTGGGAGCCGGTTTATGCCATGTTTTAAAAGATGGTAATACTGGTACGCCCGTGTGTACTTATCTATCACTGCCAAAAGAAAAAAATGCAACTGGTGACAAAACCCTAGTGCTTTTAGCGATCGCTCCAACCAGTTTAGGGTCATCAACAACACACGCACCTGCTGGTGTTTGGGATATTGTGATATCGAATAGGAGCATTACACCATATAAGGTTTCAGCCTGGATTCAAAGAGATGAATCCAGAAGTGGGAGCCCGATCAGAGGGCGGCAGTCATACTTTGACGACCCCTTGTATGCAAGAAGGGATGCACTGGGTTACCCCACTAACCACGATCATCCGCAAGAAGGCTATGCAAGTCAAACCGATTCTATCAACGCTATAGCGACTGGCGAACAAGTCACCACGGTAGGCGCTTATCGATACAGCGGTCGAGAAACAGTGGATTACAGTGGCTATAAAAATGAGCTGGCAGACGATGAGCGCGTTGATCGTTTTATTCATGCGATTGCCGAAGACTCGTTAACTTGTCCTGGCGTAATTGCCGCGGGGTCACGCTCTGGGTCTAGAATAGCTTTGAATGGGACCAGTGTTGCCAATGCTGTCGCAACGCGGCATCGGTACGAAAAAGGTTCGTTTGATGCAGGCAGTGTTGAACAAACGCATTTAAAGGATGTTCCGGATTTGGAGAGAAAGAAATTGCGGGTTGGCGTAAAGAAGTCGCAATCGGTTGATTATCGAGGATCATTTAAAAATATCGTTTCCTGATAATCATTATTTACAGCAACCCCTTGCACCAAGGACTTATCAAGCGCTTGATAACCATGGATGGTGATGCCAATGGTGTAGCGCTTGGTTTTGTTCTCACTAGCAGGCACCATGTGGTTAAGGCTGTGAGGGAACAAGTGCATAGCACCAACTTCGTTTGCCACGTTGAAGGTGTTGTCAGGGTCAACTGAATAATAAATGCCAGGGGTTGTGTGGCCGCCAAGAAATATATTGGCAGAATACGAGTAACCGTTCTTACCGCCGTGTGTGTGCCATTTAATGCCTTCTCCGTTTCTATAGATGTTGACCCATGATTGCACCGCAATCGGAAACTCGAGGTGCGGTACTAACTCTAGAACGCACTTGATCAACCGTGGCTGATACTTTTGATTTTCAGCAAAAAAATTATAAAGATAGTGATGGGATTGCGTTAGCGGAATTTTCGCTTTGCCTTGCTCAGCGGGGGCGTCGGCCTGTTTCTTAAGAACAGCTTCGAGCTTGCGTTCTTTCTTATCGCAGTAGGCGCGCATTTTTTCGCACTCTTCGGGTGTGAAAAATTTATAGCCTTTGACTAAGTCCATAGGAAAAATTCCTTTATCGAATAAGTGGGTCTAAATTCTAATTCCTAAATATGCAAATTGGAATCATTTGTTATGCCTTGGCTCAGGGTAGAAGCACACCGCTTTCTATCAGTTCTTCGCGAGTCGGAATCCAAATCTCCGTGTGTGCCGCATTGAACACACGGTTTAAAAACGCCTCCGACATTCCACGCTCGGCGAAAAAACGACGGTCGCGCTCAAGTTCATCAGTCACATTGATTAGACCCTGGGCATCCCCTGATTCCATCTGGTACTGATGAAAGCCAAGCTCTGCATTCTGTGCCATCGTGCGACTTTCCCCGGCTAAAAACGCAACGGCACAAGCCGAATAACAGTGTGTATCTATATGTGTGTTGAGCTTTCGTTGCTGGATTTGAAGCGCCATGGCACGAGCAACAAACACAAAGCCGCCGGTGCTATTAAGTTGCACATTTTGAATTTCTGGATGGTCTTTCAGTGTTTGCTTAAAAGCACCAAACAGTTCCCAATCCAGATTTCCGTCTACTTGTATCGCACCTTCTTCAGTAAGCACGGGCAGTGTGAGCGTAATTATCTGCTCAGGTTCGGGTTGGTGTTTCGAGGCGAGTGCATCAGCTACTTGAACAAGCGTCAGCACGAGCGTAATGAAAAGCAGAAAGTATGAAAGGAACACGCCGAGCATGTTTCCGGAGTCTTTAAGAAAACGATCTGCTGATCGTAAAGTGCCTACGACTTGCCATATGAAAATCGTGACACTTAGAACAACCCAACCATTCACCACGTCAATCGGTACGAAAGTCTGGATAAAACCCAGAGCAACTCGCAATCCAATCAGCGAGAAAATAAGTGTTGGCAACAGCGCGTAAGACCCACGCCAGTGAGTCGTGATTGGATTTGTCAGACTGAGTGTTTGCGCCGAAATGCTTTGATTCCAGGCCGTCGACTACGCGGGTGTTACACCGCGTAGCCTCTCTCCGCGACGGCGAATCATTTCAAGTGTTGCCAGTAACGCAATCGAAATAATAACCAGAATGGTCGCCACTGCTAAAATCGTAGGCGAAATCTGCTCGCGAATACCGGAGAACATCTGCCTTGGTATTGTGCGTTGTTCAACCGATGCCATTGCGATTACAACTACAACCTCGTCAAAAGAGGTGACAAATGCAAACAGAGCGCCCGAGATAACTCCCGGCAGAATCAATGGTAGTTGCACTTTAAAAAAGGTGCGCAGGGGAGAAGCGCCCATGCTGTACGAGGCTTGCACCAAACTGTTATCAAAACCTACCAAAGTGGCGGTGACTGTGATGATGACAAACGGAATCCCAAGCACGGCGTGCGCCAGTATGACTCCTAAGTGGGTATAGGCTAGTCCTAATTCACTGAAAGCTCTGAACGTGCCGGCGGCAGTTACCACCAGGGGTACGATGAGAGGTGAGATCAAGAAGGCCATGATTTTCTTTTTGAACGGCATTTCTGATCGACTTAAGCCAACTGCCGCCAAGGTACCAAATGCAGTTGCTATTAATGTGGCAAAGAAACCGATAAAAAAGCTGTTGCGCATGGATCTTACCCATTGCGCATTATTCCATACGTCTGACCACCAACCTGTGGTGGCTTCAGGGTTAGCCATGCCGTTCGTGAGAATATCTTTATACCAACGCAACGAGTAAGCGTCTGGGTCGCCAGATAACATGCCAGGCGTGAAAGAGAAGTACGGCTCTGCGTTAAAGCTTAATGGCAGAACGATTAATATGGGCGATATTAAAAATACAAATATCAAAAAACATATAAAGCGGAATGTGTAGTACCACAATCGCTCGCCCCAACCTGCGTATGCTGGAAGTGCCATCTGATTTATCCGAGCTTCATGTTGTCTATGCCGACAATACGGTCATAAACCCAATAGAGAAATAACACCACAACCATCAGCACGCCGGCCAGTGCAGCGGCTAAGTTCCAGTTGAGGGATCGACGCATATGATCATCAATGGTGTTCGATATCATTGTACCTTCCTGACCACCCACCAATGCCGGGGTTATGTAATAACCGATCGCAACGATAAATACCAAGATGGCACCAGCACCTAAGCCAGGAATTGTTTGCGGTGCATAGACGCGCCAGAACGCGGTCCAATTATTAGCACCTAAACTTTTAGCCGCTCGTACGTAGCTTGGTGGTATGCCCTTCATCACCGAGTAAAGGGGTAGGATCATAAACGGCAACAGAATGTGTGTCATCGCGATCAAGGTGCCCATCTTGTTATAGATAAGCGAGAATCGCGCATCATCCCCGGTAACGCCAAAGAACACTAACAAATCATTAACAACTCCTTGCGACTGCAACATGGCAATCCAGGCGGTTGTGCGCACTAAAATTGACGTCCAGAACGGTAGCAGTACTAGTATAAGTAGTAAGTTTGATGTTTTAACCGGCAAGGTCGCTAGCAGATAAGCAATTGGATAGCCTAATAGCAAACAAAAGCAGGTCACCATAAAAGAGATTTGCAGTGTTCTCTTCATCAGTGTCATATGGATACGGCGCTTTTCATCCTGCCGCGTGATTGAACCATCGCTTTGTAGTTTTAAATCCAGTGCGGCCGCATAGTAACCCGGCGTAAACTTTCGCGAAGCTATTTTCATTGCCTGCCATACTTCGACATCGTTCCATTTCTTTTTGACATCGATCAAGCTTTCTTTGAATGGCGCTTCGAGCTTGTCGATTTTACGTGCGCTGGACGTAAACAATGATCGCGTACCGGGCCTTTCTCGGTTTACGCGTGTGGCGACTTTACCAATGGTCTTATTTTCTGAAGCCACCAACATGTCGGCAGCAAGTGCGGCATACATGGTTTCAGTTGGTTCAGATTCACCATCCCACTCCGACAGCACTTCAGTCGTTTGCGGCATGATAGAAGAAAAAGTCTTATCGTAAATTCCCTGCCATAGGAAGTAGGTTATCGGAATAATAAATACAATAAGAAGAAAAAGCAGCAGTGGCAACACCAGCAAGAACGCCCGAAGCCGGCGGTTGAACATCGCCTTGTCGAGTTGCTTTTGTAGCAAGCCATCGTCT
>CALHOU010000149.1 GCA_938035945.1 uncultured Granulosicoccaceae bacterium | reverse complement strand
TGCTTTTAATGGGTCCTCTATTCAATGCAACAATGCGTGAATTAGAGTCAATCTACACAGTAAAAAAGTACTGGGAAGCGGACGATACAACGGCTCTTGTAGATTCAATTGCTAGCGAATGTGTCGGTGTGGTTACGGATGGTGGTCGCGGCGTAGAGAGCAGCATCCTGGAAAAACTGCCAAACGCAAAAATTGTGTCGGTCTTCGGTGTTGGCGTCGATGCGATCGATCTTGACTACTGCAAATCCAACGGCATAACCGTTGGCAACACACCCGACGTATTAAGTGATGATGTTGCTGACTTGGCCGTAGCCTTAGCACTGGCAAGTGCTCGCCAATTGGTAACAGGAGATCAGTACGCGCGCGACGGTTCATGGGCCAAACAAGGTGGTATGCCGCTAACCACACGAATGATGGGCAAATCAGCCGGCATCTACGGCATGGGCAGTATCGGTAGTTGCTTGGCAAAAAGACTCAATGCATTCGATATGCCGGTTAGCTATTGCAACCGTCGTGAAAAAGCCGGTTCACCTTATAAGTTTGTGGCATCCCTTGAACAACTGGCAAGCGAATCGGACTTTCTTTTTATAACCGCTGCCGCGACTCCCGACACTATCGGCGCTGTAAACAAACCGGTGTTAGATGCACTTGGCCCACACGGCTATCTCATTAATGTTTCGCGCGGAAGCTTGGTCGATGAAGCGCTCTTGGTTGACTACCTGAGCAACAACAAAATCGCAGGCGCTGGTTTGGACGTATTTCTAAATGAACCCAATATTCCGAGTAAGCTACTCGGACTAAGCAATGTTGTGCTTCAACCCCATAACGCCAGTGGTACATACGAAACGCGCAAAGCTATGGGTGATCTGATGCTTGAAAATCTTAGCGCCGCGCTGATGGGCAAACCATTATCTGCACAAGTCGTTTAACCTTATATTACGCACAACAGGAAAATACCATGAGTGGTGATTGCGATATTGCTCTGATCGGCTTGGCCGTAATGGGCCAAAATCTAGTTCTGAACATGAACGACAACGATATAAAAGTTGCTGTATACAACCGAACCACATCAAAGATGGAAGACTTTGTTAATGGTGTTGCTGCAGATACCCAGATAGAAGGCGCATCCACACTTGAAGAGCTCGTTGGCAAACTTAAGACACCGCGCAAAGTTATGATGTTGGTTAAAGCCGGCTCTCCGGTCGATAGCACCATAGAACAACTACTACCTCTGCTCGACAAGGGTGACATTATTATCGATGGTGGTAATTCCAACTTCGCTGATACTGAAAGACGAGCCAAAGCGCTAAAAGAATCTGGCTTTCGTTATTTGGGCATGGGCGTCTCTGGTGGTGAAGAAGGCGCACGGCATGGCCCCTCATTAATGCCAGGAGGGGACGCAAGCGCATGGCCGCAGGTGAAAGATATGTTCCAAAAAATCGCAGCAAAGACTGATGCCGGAGAGCCTTGCTGCGATTGGGTTGGCGATAATGGCGCAGGCCATTTTGTCAAAATGGTCCACAATGGTATTGAATATGGCGACATGCAGCTAATTTGCGAAGCCTATCATTTCATGAAATCGGGCATTAGCTTAAACAATGCTCGAATGCACGAAATATTTGCACAATGGAACAAAGAAAAGCTAGACAGTTATCTCATTGAAATCACCGCCGACATTCTTGCCTATCAAGAAAATGGCGAATACATTCTGGACACCGTACTCGATCGAGCTGGACAAAAGGGTACGGGCAAGTGGACAGGTATCAACGCATTAGAACTTGGTATTCCGCTAACGCTTATCGGAGAAGCGGTATTTGCTCGTTGCCTATCTGCGATCAAAGACGAACGCGTTACCGCAAGCAAAGTTATCAGTGGCCCATCTGGTGACGACCAGCATCTGCAAGAGGACGAATGGGTCGAGGCCTTAGGCCAGGCTTTATATGCTTCGAAAATAATATCTTATGCCCAAGGTTTTATGCTGATGCGAGCTGCAGCAGAAGAATATGAATGGACACTTAACTATGGCGGCATAGCGCAAATGTGGCGTGGAGGCTGTATTATCCGTTCTGCATTCTTGGACGAGATCAAGGCGGCCTTTGACAAGGCACCTGAACTGCAAAACCTATTGCTGGATGATTACTTTAGAACCGAAGTCGAAGCCGCGCAGAAAAATTGGCGCAAGGTCGTGGCAAAAACAATAGAGCTAGGTATACCCGTGCCGGCAATGAGTAGTGCACTAGCATTTTTTGATGGATACCGAACAGCCTCCTTGCCTGCTAACTTATTGCAAGCGCAACGCGACTACTTTGGTGCACACACTTATCAAAAAGTGGATGGTGACGGAAGCTATCATCACACCGACTGGATCGGCAGCGGTGCAGGTATTTCCAGTACTAGTTACAACGCTTAATATATCGTTCTACTTAACCTATCGCCCGATTAGTAAAAAACCAAGCAATAAAGGCAGATACACAATCGCTGACAAGTGAGTTACCAGTATCAATCCAGATACTTCCACACTATCGCGATTGTGTTTTACTGCCAACAAGAAATTGAAAACAGCAACTGGAGCTGTTGTTTCAATTATTAAAACACCACGTGCAACACCTTCTAATCCAAACAGATGTGCTACACCAAAGCCGACCATCATTGCCACTCCCGTTCTAATTAAAGACCAGCGAATCGTGGACGGCAAAGACTTAACCGTCATACCTGCCAAGCTAACACCCAATGTTATTAGCATAATAGGAATAACAAGCTGGCCCAACAGTTGAGTAGTGTCCATTAAAAACTTAGGCAAAGACCAATCCATGTACCGCACCAAGGTACCTAGCCATACGGCATGTAAAATCGGCGAACGTAAGGCGGGCTTAATACTCGCGTTGGCGCTTAGCACCGCCTCACCAGCACTAAATAGCAACAGACACTGTAACGAGAAGAACGCCATTGCATAAGCAAGCCCTGCATCACCAAAAGCAAAATAACAAACAGGCAAACCAAGATTGCCGGTGTTACCGCATACATGCGCGATGCATAACCTCCAGTCTTTCTTCGCTTGTTTCAAATACAGCAATGCGACAACCGTGAACACAATGTGCACCGCGACGGCAGCCGCCACGATGGTACCTAAGGATCTTAAATCGACTTGACTGGTAGCCAGCGTATAAAACAACAATGCCGGCATTCCTACATTTATAACCAGAGTGGTAACAAACTGAATCGGAAACTCCGTACCGATACGAGCCCAAAATAGACCAATGCTTGCAAGTATGGCAGCAGGGGCGAGTATGGTTAGAATTTCAATAACGAGTTGGAACATTCGTAAAGCAGCGTATTCGAAGAATCGCTGAGTATACCGATTACAAAGCCCGAACTATAGCGTTCGGGCTAGGTTTGTGTTGACTAGTTATAGAATCGGGGGGTACGTTTCTAGAGGAGTGGCAAAAACTCCTTACTCAACAAGGTTTTCCTGCACAACGCCACCAGTACGAGGGTCGATGTATGCCATAACGCCCTTGCCTTCATCGTTTAAACCTGTCATTTCATAGCAATTACCATCTGAGACACCCATCGACTCAATCGTGTATCCGAGTGATTCAATTTGTTCTTGAACAACATCAGGCGCCATCCAACTATCATCTTGCGCTTCACCGCAAACTGGACTCTCAGCAAAAGCCGCACCAGACGCAAACAACATAGTTGTTGCGAGCAATACGTTTCTTTTTTTAAGTAGTTTCATTTATCTCACCCTTTAATAAATTTTAAATAAAACCTCAAACGAATTTTCGAGGCTAAGTGAAAACTACTCGGCGTTCAGAACAGGTTCAAGTTACAGAACGAGAATTACCAACTAACTATACTCGATGTAATCGAAATTATTTTTTGTGCTTACTAAATGCACAAACAAAGCGCGAAGAAAATAATTGTTAATGAATGCGCTTTAATATATTAAAGCTTAACTCAAGATGAATTTTTATCTTATAACAGTCAGTTAACTGAGTAAGTTGCTTTTTATTAACATCAAACTTAAAAAAGAACTTATATCTTCAAGAATTTTTTAGGCAGTGACTTTGCATTCGGCACTACCCAATTTTGCACAGGCTCAGTTCTTGGGATAGCCGTTAAATCTACCAGCCTGTTAATCAATGGTGTAGCAGGACGCGTGTTAAGCGAACAACTTGTATCAACAAATACTTTCACATCATCCGTCTCAACATCGGTGTATTGCTTATCCAGAAACTGCGCATATTGCCAAATAAGATCAGGTATACAAGCCATTTTCCACGCTTGTTTGAAATTCAAGTGTGTTTTTGGATCAACAATAAGAGCCGGCTGATTATTCTTCACGACGTAGAATGTGGCTGTGCCTTGTTTATCTCGCAATTTCATACGCCAACTAAATCGATGCCCTGCCTCATTCCACGCAACATCGCCAGGAATCGTCCAATGCCGCAGCGGCACCAAAACCTGCGCCAGCAGCCACGCACAAATAAACAACACTAAACCTAACTTTGCAGGCCTTGAATCAAACAGTGATGAGGCTAAGACGGGTGATGAGGTATCGGGCCGAGCAGAACTTTCAACCACGGTCGCCGACAGCGAAGATGAACGTTTAGATTTAAACCAAGACCAAAATTGCTTAGGCCATGCCGGGTCGAACAGGACTAATGTGGCAGCTATCGTCATCCATGGGAAAATACCAATGTTAAATACAAAGGCATTAATCGTATGAAAAACGCAATAAATAAGAAATACGACCAACCTGGTTTTCTTCCAAAGCAGTAATGGCCCACCAATCAAGTGCAATGCAAGCACCCCATAGCTGGCTGCTGCAATACCGGGGTCTTGGGTTAGCAACTGAAACAGAGAGTTTTCATCGTGACTTCGGTTATTCATCCATAAGCGCATTGGCTCAAGGTTTAACCAATCCCAGTTGATTTTGGCAATGCCTGCGTATATCAGCACAATTTCTAATTGAACAACCAACCAGATGCGACTCCATGCCGGCACTGTCGAAGATGCAATCGCAGGTTTTCGACGGGCATCAATTGACCAATAATGATGAGCCGGTGCGAAGATCATGATGCAGCAAAAAAGAATGGCCAAATAGAAGTGATTTAAATAAAGCGTTTGCTCAAGCAGAAATAGATAGCTAAAACATAGCGTGTATACAATCATCGCCACGCGATAATATAGCCCTAGCATTATGCACACAGCACATAGAGCCATAACCAGAAAGTTAAGCTCTAAACCAATGCCTGGCAACAGGCTCACCCATTCAAAATGATGAAACTTGAATAGCATGTCTGAACTTCGGTACATGCAGTCAAGGCATAGAAACAGGCCGTAGTTCACACTCTCAAACAACAGCAAGGCCCCGAACATCACCCGGAATACGGCGAGAAAACTTGCATCAATTGGAGCAAACCAGAAACGGTTAATTCTACTGGGCACTAAAAACCTCTAGGCAATCGCATAAATCACGCTACGGCCCACATTTTACCTCAGCAGATTCAAGACGGTTAAGCGCATGGCCGACTTTACCAACGATGAGCACCGCCATCAGCTAAGGATTGGAACGCTCTGCATGGGGTGCACTGTGCTCTGGTCATACGTATACATAGGGATTGAAAAATGCGAAATTTCATACCAAATCGTTTCATAAAGACATCGCTCGTCGCGGCGGCCTCAACGCTTGCGATATCAATGCCAGCCACGGCAGACGATCTTGAAGTGTTTGAAGCTATTCTGAATAGCCAAAACAAGCCCAACATTCTTTTTGTGCTCGATTATTCAGGAAGTATGCAAAGAGATGTATACGACGTAGAAATCCCGTCCACTGATACAACTACGCTTTCGAAAATAGATATTTTAAAAACGGCTGTAGAATCTTTACTTGTTGAAAACAAAGACTCCGTAAATGTGGGTTTTGGCTCCTTCTTCAATTGGCGAACATCAGGTATTCGCTGGCCAATCAGTGATCTGGAAGCGAATGCCAATCTGCTAGACCCCAACATACCGGCAGCGGACAATGTGACCAACGCTGAAGTCATTGCATCTCAGTTGTCCCGCGAATGGCCACACAGCTCAACGGCAACAGTGAACGGTCTGGCAGAGGCAGCTGCCTACTTTAGGGGCGATGACGTGCTTCACTCCGGGTATAACACCGACCAGCCCCAATTCCACAAACCCGACGTATGGAATACACTGGAACGCAAATATGATTCCGGAAATTCTTATGCTGCGTTACCGGCTACTTACACGCCTTCCACGGCGTATCAGGCAGGTGTAGAAACGGCTGGACAATATGGCCATTGCACAGACTACTTTGAGGGGGCTCAAAATTGTGAAGGCTTGGTAACTTACGATTGCGTCGACTACGATGCGGAAACGTACACCGCCATGACCTCAAGCAGCAATGACGGCGTTTCAACCGGCACTTCAGAAGAAGTCACCTGGACCACCACCCAACGTACCCATTGTAAGTATCAATACCCAGATTCATGGAGCACGCCAAAATACGTTTCACCATTGAAGAATCAGTGCCAAGCCAATTTCATTGTGCTTATTTCTGATGGCCAACCCACAGGTTTGCGCCACACAGATACGCTGGCGACCATCTTAGAAGCGGCCGGTGATGCCAAAGGTACACCACCAGGCCAGCGCTCTGTCTCAGATTGCGAAGATTTGAGTCTCAGCGTTTTCCAGAACAGTCTAACTACCGAAGGTAACTGCGGTCCTGAAATACTTGAATATCTGGCCAACAATGACATAAACCCAAATATTGAAAACTCCAACGTAAAAACGTTTACAGTTGGTTTCGGCATAGACGGTCCCGGCAAAGAATACCTGGAACTACTGGCTAGCAAAGGCAAAGGCGCATTCTACGAAGCAACCCAGCCGGCCGAGTTAACCACCGCGTTAAACAACGTTATCGACAGCATTTTGGCTGGCAGTCAAAACTTCGCAGAGTTGTCTGTCGATGTTGACCCTACAACATTCTCACACGACAATCGAACGTACTTTTCATTGTTTTCACCTTCCTCTAAACCAGCTTGGAACGGCAACTTGAAAGGCTTTTTCGTGGATGGTACCGGTCTAATTGACATCAATGGCAACCCTGCTACTTTCGATGATGGCTCCGGGATACAATTTTCTGAAGAATCACATAGCTTTTGGTCTTCTCTTCCGGATGGAAATGAAGTCGCGGTTGGTGGCGCATCAGAGGGATTGACCAGCATACCAAGCACACGAAACCTATACACCTATTTGGAAGGTGAATTAACAAATCTTGCCACAAACCCAAAGAACCAGCTCAATAGTGGCAACGCGGACATCACCGCTACCATGATGGGAACGTCGGATGCGCTACGCACCGAATCGTTAGACTGGATTGTGAGCGCACCCATGGGTGACCCACTGCACACCAAACCCGTGGTAGTAAACTACGACGCCAACAAGAAAGTTGTATTTATCATGACCAATCAGGGATTCTTGCATGCATTCGATGCAACTAAGCCTGACGAGCCTGGAATGGACCCATTGGACTTGTCCGGCGGCGATGAAATTTTTGCATTCATGCCGCAAGAACTTTTGAGTAACCTGCCAAAACTGCATAACAACGACTCTGCTGTTTTCGAACACATTTATGGTCTGGATGGAGGGCTCACACGATGGCATGACGATTTAAATAAAGACGGCTTAGTTAATGGTGCCGACACCTTAACCTTGGTGTTCGGAATGCGCCGCGGTGGCGGTGCTTACTATGCGCTCGACGTTACCAACCCCGACCAGCCAAAATTCCTGTGGAAAAGAGATAAATTCGATTCAGGCTTTGAACGCTTAGCGCAGACCTGGTCACGACCAGCGTTGATCTCAGTGAACAACGGCGGTAAATTGGAGCGCATGCTGATGTTTGGTGGAGGGTACGACGCTGATGTGGTTGACGGTACCACCCAACCTACAATGGCATCCGGTAACGCTATTTTTCTCGTGAATAAGCAAGGCAATCTCATTTGGAGCATAGATGAAACCGATCCAAATGCCAGCGATATGAGATATTCAATCCCTTCAGATCTGACGGTAATAAATAGTGATGGAAAAAATGGTGCCGATCGCGTCTATTTTGGTGATCTTGCAGGTCAAGTATGGCGCGTCGATTTTGACGATATATCGTCTAAAGCCGATACCACCATCACGAAATTTGCGGATGTTTATGACGGTACGAATCATCGGCCAATTTTTTACCCTCCCAGTGTTTCGCTCAATAAAGAACGAGGCAAACGATTTCTCGCCGTCGCCTTTGGTACGGGCGATAGAACGCAACCATTAATGGAAGGTACGCAAAACGGTTTGTACATGCTCAAAGATAAAAACCCCAAAGTAGGTGCGCCAACTTCAATTCACCACACTATAACGGCGAATACATGTACGGCACCGAAACCAGCACTGAGTACAACACCCTGTTTATACAATGCAACTAATAACGATATCGGTTCTACAGTTGATACTACAAGCACAAACGCTAGTGACATTATGAAGTCATCAGATGGCTGGGTATTCGAATTGGGGGCAGGTGAAAAAGCATTGTCTCAAGTTGTCGCATTTGAAGGTCAATTTATGGCAACAACTTTCGAACCCAAAAAATCTCTAACTGCAAATGGAGACATTGATCCATGCTCATTTGATATGTCCGGCAGGTTGTATATTCTCGACGTGGCCGATGCGCAACCAAAAGGAGATGGACCTTTCGAAGTACTAAATGGTACAACAATTCCGAGTAAACCCGTTGTATTGTTGCCGGCGAATAGCGACCATGCTCAAATCTTTGTAGACAAAGAATCTGTCGTGGCTCTGAATAAAGACATAACCACTGTTTTCTGGCATGCGAAGTAAATAGCCATCTCAGATCCCGCTTGCTCAATCGCAAGCGGGATTTGAGCGAATATTGATCTACATGTGATATCCATGGTGTACGTTCGGCTGTACGCATCGAAACATAGAACTTACGCACATTTTTCGCCAACCACGACTTGCATACTGTTTTGTCGACTTAGTACTCATCATCCATAAATTCCGTAACATCGTGAATCATTAACTTGCCTATTTTGCCTGCCATGTTCAAAGATTAAATTCTTGTGCCGATAACTAACACATCGACTTTAACAATGTGTGAAAGGCTTTAGTAATGGAAATTAATGACCTACTGAAGAAACTTGTGGATGATGAAGGCTCTGACCTCTATCTGGCCACTGGGGCTCCTCCAAGCGCCAAGTTCTCGGGAGAGCTGATTCAACTCACGCAACGCCCTTATGAGAAAGGTGAAGTTGCACAGATTGCTAACAGCTTAATGAATGAAGAGCAGCGTGCTGAGTTCGATCAAGAACTGGAAATGAACCTGGCGCTCAATATAGACAATGTTGGTCGATTCCGAATAAATATTTTCATTCAACGCAACGAGGTTTCTCTAGTTGCACGGAACATTCAAACAGAAATTCCAAACTTTGATGACTTGGGCCTTCCTGAGGTACTCAAAGATGTAATTACCGCTAAAAACGGATTAGTGTTGTTTGTTGGCGGTACTGGATCCGGTAAATCAACATCACTTGCTGCATTAATCGATCATCGAAATAAGGCACGTGGTGGTCACATCATTACAATTGAAGACCCGGTAGAATATGTTCACGAGCATAAAAAATGTATCGTCAATCAACGCGAAGTTGGCGTAGACACCCAGAGTTTTCAGGCGGCACTTAAGAACACACTTCGCCAGGCACCCGATGTTATTCTGATTGGTGAGATTCGAGACCGTGAAACCATGGAACACGCCTTGGCATTCGCTGAAACCGGTCACCTCGCGATATCTACTTTGCACGCAAACAACGCTAACCAAGCGCTAGACCGAATCATCAACTTTTTCCCGGAAGAACGCAAAGCTCAATTGCTACACGATATTGGTAACAATATTAGAGCATTCGTATCCCAACGCTTGATTCCAACAGTTGATGGTAAACGCTGCGCCGCTATAGAAATCATGCTTGGCTCTCACACCATCAAACAAATGATCATGAAAGATCAGCTGCAAGATATCAAAGAAGCGATGCTTAAGTCTGAGAACATGGGCATGAAAACATTTGATAGCGCACTGTTCGACTTGGTACAGGACGGTCGTATAAGCGAAGAAGAAGCAATGAAATTCGCTGATTCAGCCAACAATTTACGCTTACGCTTGAAGCTAACCAGTAAAAACGGTGATGAAGAGGAAGATGAGTCAGAGCTAATGCTGCGCGGCCAATTGCCTAGCGACGCGGCAGCCGCTGCCGCTGCAGCAGATGCTCAGGACGAAGCCGAAGATACAAACGAAAGCACCGACGATGACGGCGAAGACCCCGCAGCTAAAGCGGCCGCAGCCGCCGCTAAAGTGGCTCAGATCCATGCAGCTATGACTGCGAAAAAGGCAGCCCAGGAGGGCAGCAGTGAAGAAGCTGCGCCAGCGGCTAAAGCCGAACCAACTGATACTGCCAGCTTGTTTGAATTGAGTCTGGAGCCAGAAGCGGAGCCTGAAGAAGAACCTGGTGACGATGAAGATGACGACGGACTGCCAAAGCCCGGCATGGGCATGATTGGTTAAATCCTAGCCAGCACTACACACCTCCCGAAAAAGCCCACAGTTAGTGGGCTTTTTTCTTTGCTAAGCAAAAGTTGGTTTGTATTTACAGCGCACAGCAGGCCACTGAGTTCGCGTAAACTAGTTATTGTCCAGGCAACAAAAGCTTAGTACCGACGCGAAAAATGGCTTTTCGATTTATCCACACAGCAGATATTCATCTCGACTCACCACTTAAATCTTTGGGGGCGCGTAACGCAGAGCTACAAAGCGTTATTTCAAACGCCACGCGCAAGGTATTGGTTAGAATCATCGACTTATGCCTGGCAGAACAGGTTGATGCTTTATTAATAGCTGGTGATTTGTATGACGGCAGCCAAACCTCAATGAAAACTGCGAATCTATTGGCATCGCAGCTACGACGTTTAGATGCGGCCAATATTTCAGTTTTTATTATTCGCGGAAACCACGACGCTGAATCCAAAATTACGCGCGAACTAAGCTTTCCTGAACGGGTGCATGTTTTTAGCAGTAAATGCGAGGCGATAAACGTAGACATTTCAGCATGCAACATCGGCAAGCCTGTCGTCATTCATGGCGTAAGCTTCAAAAAAACGCACGCACCAGAAAGCCTTCTACCGCAATACAAACAACCTGTTGCAGATGCCATTAATATTGGCATGATGCACACCAGCCTGGATGGTGCTTCGGGCCACGATTTGTATGCACCCTGCTCGCTCAGCGACTTGCAAAATCACGGGTTCGACTATTGGGCACTGGGCCATATACACAAACGAGCAGCGCACGCAAACGACAACACTCATATTGTAATGCCCGGCATTCCACAGGGGCGCGACATTGGTGAAGCTGGCCCAAAGTCTGTCACACTGGTAAGCATCAATGACGATAACCAAGTTGCTACACAAGAACAACAATTGGCCGTGGCACAGTATGAGTTAGTACAGATAGAGCTTAATAACTCGCACAACTGGAATAGCGCTATCGATCTGGTTATCAGTAATATTAACAATGCATCAAATCAATCTTCTGCAGACCATCTTGTAGCAAGAGTGGTACTTGAAGGAATGACTGAACTCAGTTGGCGCTTACACAGGGACGAAGATTTATTGTTGCAAGAATTAGAAAGCCGACTAGACGATGATGAGCATCTATGGATAGACAAACTTATCATCAATTGCATAATGCCTGCAGACTCTAGCAATGACGATTTGCTGGGCCCACACTCTGAATTCAGTGAACTCATACAAAAAGAGATAGCGCAATCAAAAGAGTTTGAAACTAAGGCCAAACTGGCAGTAGAAGAAATCGTTGGCGTATTGCCGCCTGAACTTAGATCAAAGTTCGGTGACGATGAAATCGAACGAGCAAAATTGATAAAAGATTTTGCATCTCAAGGCAGCCATCAAGTATTGGCTAATCTATACACAGACAATAGCGCTGAGGACCAAAGTTAAACCTCATGCGCATTGATAAATTTAATTTGTGGCGATACGGCCTGTTCACCGATTATGAAATCGACTTTGGTGAAGCGCTGCAAAACCAACCCGATCTTCACATAATTTACGGACCAAACGAAGCGGGTAAATCGACGCTAATGGATGCCTACATGGATTTTCTGTTTGGCTTCCCTACACGAACAAATAAAGACTTTATACACACTCGCACTACATTAAAACTGGGCGCCACGCTTTCATTCGAACACGAATCAAACAACTACCTTAGATTGAAAAAGCAAAAAAATAGCTTGGTTGACAATGATGAAACGCCCGTTGATGAACAAACCTTGACCCAACAACTGTCTGGACTTGGACGAGAGTCTTATACCAACATGTTCTCACTCAACGATGACACGCTAGAGGCAGGTGGGCAGAGTATTTTAGAAAGCAAGGGTGATTTGGGAAAGTTGCTGTATTCCGCTACAACCGGTGTCGCTCAACTAAGCGAATCACTACACTATATGCACGAAAAGGTAGCGCTTTTTTACAAAAAAGGGAAAAAGAAATTCGAACTTGCTGAACTCAAGAATGAACTAAAACTTATCGATGCTGAGCGCAAGGAAATAGACATACAAGCCAGTGCTTACGCGAAATTAGTAAAAGAACGTGATAAAGCAGCTTCTTATTACGAACAATGCGGTAACGAATTAGCCGCATGTAGACTAGCTAGCCAAAAGCTTCGTGTGAGCAAAGATGCCTACCCACGACTCAATGAAATAAACCGCCTCACACAAAAACTCGAACCCTTAACAAACCTACCTGATAAGCCGCCGGAAGGAATCACAGAACTTAAAAAAATAAAAACCAGCAATATAGAGATTGATATTCGAAATCAAGGTTTCATTGATAAGCTTCAAGCACTCGAGCACAACATCGAATCTATTCAGATCGACAAGCATGCGTTGAATGCAAAAGGTGCATGGGAGCAAATTGAAATTGAGCGGGAAAACTATTTGGTTGCACGTACCAATTTGCCTGAACTACAACAGAAAATGGCTATCTGTAATGCTGAAATTGACAGTAGCTTAAAAAAACTGGACCAATCCAAGGTCGACGACCCACATACGCTTATATTAAGCACCACCAAGAAAGCGCGAATTCAACAATTAATAGAGAGTGAGCCTCAAATAAAATCAGCGCTGGATGTGGCGAAGCTTGAATATGAGTCTGCGCAAGCTAGCTTTGAAAGCCAAATCAATAAATTCGAGCAACAAGGCGGAAATGTAGATAACTCAATTGAAGCACGTCAACATAGTTCAGCTATTGAAGAATTGGACTTAAACGTTAAAACTGCATCAAGTGCCGACTTGCCAACCCAGTTCCAATTAAAGTCACAACAACTGGCATCATTACAAGATCAACTTAACGCTAGCATGTCTGCGCTCAGACCGTGGAGCGGAGATGCGAACTCATTGGCCAATATCGCTATACCCCACATCAGCGAACTTCAAGCTCTTAAGGCCAGCCGAGAAGAAATTAACAGCACAATTAAAAATGAAACAGCTAACTGTAAAACCATAACTGAAAGACTGGCCGATACACAATCGCAAATAGCATCATTCGCCAAGACCGGCGTCATCGATGAAGCGGCGCTATCGCAATTGCGTGCGGCGCGCGACCAAGCATGGCTTACGCACAAAGCTACGCTAGATCAAGAAACCGCAGATAGCTTCGAACAGGCGATGCGTGCCGATGATATTGGCCAAGATAACCGTCAAAAGCACACGGAATCAATTGCACAACTGAGCCAACTAGCACGCGATGAAATGGTTGAACAGGATGCGCTTGATCGATCAACAAAAACGATATCTGCGTTAGAGAAAGAACAGCAGGCCATCGTCGCCTCTTTATCCAAACTAGTCTCATCAACCTCGACCTCATTGGATAACAACATTACGATAGAGAGTTTCGAGGCCTGGCTAGAGGAACGAACGAATGCGCTGGATATAGCAACCCGCGTTAAGGAAATCAAACGCGAGTGTGAGTCGATCGAAAACCAAGCGGCAATTCACTGCAAAACCATAACGCAAGCCCTAAATAGCTGTAGCGATACGAAAGCGGAAAAATTTACTCAATTGGACAACATTGATACGCTTAACGCTCTCATAAAACAAAGTAATTTCGTGATAAAACGCGAAACCGCTTTACAAGGGTTACGTGAACAATTGACTGCAAGTGAACAGAGCGTTCACGCGCGAAAGTCAGCGATAGACAAAGCACAGAAACCACTTGAGAAATGGCAGGCTGATTGGAAAAGTGTAATTGGTGACTGCTGGATTAACAATCCCGACATCCCTCCTACAACCACTTTGGTGAAGGGGATTCTGGAGCAAGTGACAAGCCTTGAAGGCCAGCTAAGCACGCTAAACGAGTTAGATGAAAAGTCGAACACGCTTGTGCAACAAATTGGTCAATACCATCAATCGCTGGTAACGATAGCATCTAAACTATCTGTTGCTCACGAAAATGTGTCGACCGATGAGCTGTATACAACGCTGCAGGAGAGAATCAGTAGCGCCCTGAGCAAGCAACAAACTCTAGACAAAGCAACACGCGAAAAAAGTGCCTTGCTCGAGCAGCAAAGTGAAAATAACGAAAAGCTAAACTTTAATCAAAAACTTATTAACGGTTTAAGCAACTATTTTGCTGTTAGCACGATCGAGGAGATTGAAAACAAGCTACAAGATGTAACAACGAAAAAGGATTTGGCATCGCGACTGGAAAAAGAACAGCATGAGCTAATGACCATGCTCGATAAATCATCACTCGATGAGGCGATAAAACACCTGGATGACTTCGATGCCGATTCCACCCACCTTAAACTGGATCAACTCGATCGCGAACAAGAAAATCTAGAGCAGAAGCTACAAGAAGCCCACACCGCTCACGAACAGGCACGCAAGGCCGTGGAAAATATCGGTGGAGACGAAGCCGTCGCCATCCTCAACGGAAAACGAGCTAATGTTTTATTGCAAATCGAAGAAAAAGCTACTCGACATCTACAACTGCGCTTAGCGTTGATTGCGGCTGATGCCGCATTAAAGTCGTACCGAGATAATCATCGTAGCTCGATGATGCAGCGGGCCTCATCAGCTTTCTCGAAAATAAGCTGCGGCCGCTACACAAAACTTGAGACACATCAAGATGGTGCAAAAGAGAGTCTGCGTGTTATAGACACCAAAGGATTGGCAAAGGAATCGGATCAACTATCCAAAGGCACACGCTTTCAACTGTATCTGGCCTTACGCATTGCCGGTTATTACGAATATGCAAACACGCGTCCAGCCGTACCGTTTATCGCCGACGATATTATGGAAACGTTCGATGATGAGCGAGTGGAGCAAACCTTCAGTGTGCTCGGTGATATGGCCCAAGTAGGACAGGTGATATACCTGACCCACCATAAGCATTTATGCGATATTGCCAAACAAGCCGTGCCCAACTGCGTCATCCACGAGCTGGGCTAAATTCTTTATATCGCCAAATATTCGTGACGCAACTGCTCATTATCAAGCACCTCTTGCGCACTACCACGAAACACAATTTCGCCCGTATCCAAGATTAAGGCTCGGTCAGCTAGTTTCAATGCGGCCACCGCATTCTGCTCTACCAGAATAGTGGTAATACCTTCGGCTTTAACTTCCAACAGGGCTTTTTCTATGTCGTGTCGCACCACCGGCGCTAAGCCTTCATAGGGCTCATCCAATAGCAACAGCTTGATATCACGCGCAAGCGCACGGCCAATCGCCAGCATTTGCTGCTCACCGCCGGACAAAGTAACGCCTTCTTGTTTACGACGCTCTTTTAAACGTGGGAACAATGCGTAGATGCGTTCGTAGTCCCAGCCGCTATCTCCATCGATACGGGCCAGGTCCAAATTTTCTTCAACGCTTAAACCTGCGATGATTCGCCGATCTTCCGGGACGAGCTGCACACCCGCTAACGCTGCTTCGAAATCTTTTTTGTCATGCAGGGTTTGACCGCACAACTGGATTTCGCCAGAACGCAATTCGGGCTCATCTGCACGAGCGATTGCACGCAAAGTAGAGGACTTACCAGCACCGTTACGCCCAAGCAAAGCAATAATTTGCCCTTCTGCCACATCAAAAGACACATCTTGAACAATGTAGCTATCGCCGTAATAGGCTTTTAAATTACTGACGCTAAAGTAGGCATTGGTGTCAGAAATATGTTCAGAGCGCTCACTCATACCTGTTCTTCTCCCAAGTAAGCTTCTTTTACCCGCGGGTCAGCTTTTACTTCATCAGGCGTACCCTGACAAATGATTCGACCACCAGCCAGCACTGAAATTCTATCGGCAAGACTAAAAACAACGTGCATATCGTGCTCGATAATAACTTTCGTCATTCCGCTGGCTTTAATATCTTTTAACAGCTCGATGGTCGCGTTCGTATCGTGCCGCGCCATACCAGCCGTTGGCTCATCAAGCAACAATAGCCGAGGATCTTGCGACAAGCCCATAGCAAGCTCTAGTCGCCGCTTATCACCACGCGACAAACTACTTGCATCTTCGCTAAGCATACTACCCAATCCAAGATCACTCAAAATACCAGACGCTTTATCCCGCACTTCATTCTCAGCGCCAAAACGTTTAAACCAATTAAGCTTAAAACTGCCATCGCGCTTGGCAAGAATTGGCACCATTACGTTTTCCAAAATGCTTAGCTCAGGAAAAATTTCCGGAGTTTGGAAAACACGCACCACACCCAGTTGATTGATTTGATGTGGCTGCTTGCCCGTTAGGTTTTCACCATCGAAAACAACATGCCCAGAATCTGGCTTTAATCGTCCTATGCAAACATTAAGCAGCGTTGATTTTCCCGCCCCGTTTGGACCAATGATCGCATGAGTCTCACCTTCACGGACCGACAAATCAATATCACTGAGCGCATGCAGGCCGGCAAAGCTTTTATGCACATCGGCTACGTGCAAAACAACATTATCCATTTGCTTGCCCCTGTTGTGAGTTGGCCACCGATACGGGTTGAGTCTCCGGCTTTTTACCAATGCCCATCAACCGACCGATGCGTCGAACACCTTCCATAATGCCGCCTGGCAAAAAGATAACAACAATCATGAACAGTAAGCCCAACGTTAAGTGCCAGCCTTTTCCTACAAACATACTCGCCACCGATACGACAATGTTTTCAAGGCCGTCAGGCAAGGCGGAGAATATTTGTTGCAGCTCAGCTTTGTTAAATGCTGAGAAAATATTCTCAAAGTACTTAATAACTGCCGCCCCGATAACTGGGCCAACCAAGGTCCCGGCACCACCAAGTATCGTCATTAACACGACCTCACCAGAGGCTGTCCACTGCATACGCTCAGCACCGGCTAGTGGGTCTGTTACTGCCATAAGGCCGCCTGCAAGCCCTGCGTACATACCGGAGATGACAAATGCCCAAAGCAAATAAGGACGCGTGTTAAACCCTGTGTAAGCCATGCGAGTTTGGTTCGACTTTATTGCTTTTAACATCATGCCAAATGGCGAGCGCGCAATTCGTAAAGAAATGAAGAACGCAATAATAAGCACGGTGGCACAGAAGTAAAAGCCTGGTATACCCGTCGTTATAATGCCGAAAAAATTGGGCAAAGGCAGACTGCTGGTTGCTTCTATGCCAACCATCGCATCAAGTACACGTGGGTCGGCAAGCGTTAGTTGCAATCCAGTTTCACCATTGGTGATTGGGGTTAGAACCGAGTACGCCAGGTTATATGACATTTGCGCAAACGCAAGCGTCAAGATCGAAAAGTAAATACCTGATCGTCTAAGGCTAACGTAGCCAATAAGAAACGCAAAAATGCCTGCAACTATAACGGCAAATAAAATCGCAGGTACCACATTCATGGTCAGTGCTTTATACGACCAAATCGCCGCGTACGAGCCAGCGCCCAAGAACGCGGCATGCCCAAACGATAAATAGCCAGTCAGGCCGAATAAAATATTAAAACCGATGGCGAATACACCAAAGATTGCAAATTTTTGCATTAAGTCGGGATAGGCTGCGCCAAACGGTGCCAGCCAAAGCGGCATGGTGAGCACCACGGCCGCAAAGCCGAAAAACAAAACCCAATCAGATAGTCCAGATGATTTATTCATGTTCTAGTCCTCCATCACGCCTTTGCGACCTAACAAGCCACGTGGTAGTACTAATAGAACCACTACCGCAACGAGATAGATGATGATTTGATCGATGCCGGGAATAATGCTTTTCACTTCGTTCATTGATGCGAAAGATTGCAATATCCCCAGAAGAAAACCCGCTGCCACAGCGCCACCAAGCGAGCCCATACCTCCGACTACCACCACCACGAACGAGAGCACGAGAAAATCCATACCCATGTGATAATCCGGTGGCAGTATCGGTGTGTACATCACGCCTGCCATGCCGGCAACCACTGCCGCCATACCAAACACGATAGAGAACCGGCGCTGGATGTTAATGCCAAGCATGCCAACCATTTCCCGGTCTTGCATACCGGCACGCACCACCATTCCGAATGTGGTTAAGTGCAAGAACGCAAACACACAGCTGATAATAAACACAGAGAAAGCTAAATAAATCAGACGCCACCAGGGGTAAATGATGTTCTCACCAACCCCGAAATAGGCACTGATGTTTGCACTACCGGCAAACGCGGCAGGCGCAGATTGCGGAATCGGATTAGCGCCGAAGTAGTGCTTGATAATTTCTTGCAAAATGATGGCTAGGCCAAACGTCACCAAAATTTGATCTGCATGCGGTCGCTTATAAAAGTGGCGAATCAAACCACGCTCCATGGCAAAGCCGAGCAACAACATGATGGGTATTGCCACTAACAGAGACAGTGGCACGGCGTAGTCGAGAATGACCGGACCTACCACCGGAAACTTTGTCGTTAAGATTGGAACTTCTTTAAAGGCTTCAAACAAAGTCACGCTTTCATCGCGCACTTTGGTCGACATCGAAAGCACTCGATTGAACGTCACCGCACAAAATGCACCGAGCATAAAGATTGCACCGTGCGCAAAGTTCACCACGCCCAAGGTGCCGAATACAAGCGTTAAGCCCAACGCAATAAGTGCGTAGGCTGCCCCCTTGTCCAGACCATTTAGAATTTGTAGCAGTATGGCATCCACGAAAGATTGCTCCGATCCAACTAGATAATTACGGGGTTAGTTAATGCGCCGCGTCATGCAACTTACAAGGCCGCAATTATAAATGTGAGTGTTAAAAAAAGCCGGCCTATCTAAGCGACAGGCCGGCCAGAGTACCGAACAATGAGCGCGAATTATGCGCCGTTGTTACAAGAACCCAAATCACCACCAGCGAACATTTCATGATCAGGTGCGTACTCAACCTGAGCTCGTGGCGTTACTTCTACGATCTCTAACAAGTCAAATTGTGAAGATGGGTTTTCTTTACCCTTCACAACCAACACGTCTTTGAAGCACTGGTGATCTTCAGCACGGTATTCAGTAGGACCGTTACCCATGCCGTCGAACTTGTGACCTTCTAGTGCCTTGGCGATTTGGCAAGGCTCGAAAGTACCAGCACGCTCAGCAGCATCTGCATATAGAAGCGTTTGTACGTAGCAAGTGTGAGCTGCCTGCGATGGCGGGTTACCAAACTTGGCGCCAAACGACTTAACGAATGCTTTAGAGCCTTCGTCTTGTAGTGACCAGTGCCAGTTAGTTGAACCGTAGATGCCTTTAACGTTTTCAGCAGCACCTTGAGCCATTAGACGTGAATACAATGGAACGATGATTTGGAAATCTTTACCGTTCACTGACTTATCACGAAGACCAAACTGAACCGCCTGTGTAAGCGAGTTGATCATGTCTTTACCGTAGTGGTTAAGAATGAGCGTATCAGCATCAGAGTTCAGAATAGGCGTGATGTACTGGCTAAAGTCACCAGCGCCAACAGGCGTTAGAACTTTTTGCTCAGTTGTCCAACCGATGTTCTCAGTAGATGCCTGGATAGACTGCTCTTGAGTCCAACCCCAAGTGTAGTCAGCCGTTAGGTGATAAGCACGACGATCTTTGCCGTAGGCTTTTTCCAAAACTGGACCTAGCGCTGCACCTGACATGTAACCGTTAAAGAAGTGACGGAAGCCATTCGCTTTCTTATCTTTACCAGTTGTGTCGTTTGAGTGTGTAAGACCTGCCATGAAGATGATTCCAGCTTCTTGACATAGACCTTGTACTGCGATCGCAACACCTGAAGATGAACCACCAGAAACCATCACAACGCCGTCTTTTTCGATCATGCGCTTAGCTGAAGCACGCGCTGCGTCAGATTTGGTTTGGGTATCACCAGTAACGTACTCAACCTTCTTACCAAGGATACCGTTACCTTTTAAGTTACCAGGCTGCATTGTGTTAAGCATGCCGCCATCACCACCACCGTTTAGGTGTTCAACAGCAAGTTCGAATGCACGTAGCTCGTCCGCACCTTCGTCGGCGTATGCGCCAGACTGAGGTACGTTAAAACCCAAAGTTACAGTTTTGCCATCGCCTGGATTGTTAAGGAAGTCCGCACCATAGGCGTGGCGCGAGAAGAACATTGGTGCACCGGCGATTGCAGTTGAAGCCGCACTGGCTTTCAATACATCGCGACGCGTCCAAGTGCTCAGGGGTGTTTTTTTATTACTCATACAAAAAATTCCTCCGGGTATTGAACCCTTGTGACTTTTCTAATTTGACAGTGCCTGGACGGTCCAGACCTGCGAGAGCTTTCGATCGATATATTGTTGTAGGGACTGATTTCCACAGGGCACAAAGCCTGTGCCGTGATCACCCGAAATACTCCTGCCACGATTATAGGGAAATGCCTCGCGTGCCAGAAGCTTTTAAAATTACTTATATTTCAATAGCTTGAGAAATCACCCGCGAAGCTTAAGACGACTTTTTGGCGAATCGAACTGGATGTGTTACGAAAAGTAACGCATTCATAGCTCGCGGTCGAACAGCCATGCATCGAGCACCCGATGGGCATCATCCAGACCAGTGCCTTTCAGTGCCGAAAAATCTTGAATAGTGGCGCTGATACCTGCTTCCTGCACTTCGCGTTGAACTTTCATAACCGCTTGCTGTTGGGCAGAGCGAGAAATCTTGTCGGCTTTCGTCAGCAGTAAATGCAGCTCAGCATTGCTCTCTTGCTGGATTTCAATCATCGCCCAGTCGCTATCGCGCAACGGGTGACGAATATCCATAACCACGACCAAGCCGCGCAGCGATTCACGGCGTGTTAAGTAGCGCAGCATCGACGCGCGCCATGCCTTTTGCTTCGATTTCGACACCTGGGCATAGCCATAGCCAGGCAAATCGACGATATAACGCTGCTCATCCACTTCAAAATGGTTGATCAGCTGTGTGCGACCGGGAGTTTTGCTGGTTCGAGCAAGCTTGCCATTGCGGGTTATCGCATTTATGGCGCTGGATTTGCCTGCATTTGAGCGACCGGCAAAGGCCACTTCAGCGAGTGAATCTGGGCATTGACTCAGATGTTCAGCGCTGCAGGTAAACTGTGTCGAAAAATAAATCGGGTTCATCTGGCTTGTACACCATGGAAGGGGTTGGCAGTCTGCTAAAATCACTTTCAGCAAGCGGTGTGTCCGCATAGAGTTTAACCAGTTTTTATATTGAATTTCCCGGAGGTTTAATGATCAAGCGGACCTTGGCTGCCGCCATGTTGTGTTTTTGTGTGGCAAGCCCATCAATGGCGGCTGGCGATGCAGCGGCTGGCAAAGAAATTTCAGCCACCTGTTCAGGTTGTCACGGCGCAGACGGTAAGGCAATTTTGCCTGAATACCCGAATTTAGCCGGGCAGCATGCTTCTTACATCGCCAAGCAACTAACCGCTTACCGCGATGGTGAGCGTGAGAATCAATTAATGAGCCCAATGGCGGCAGCATTGACTGATCAAAACATTTTGGATTTAGCAGCCTACTACGCCAGCATGACACCGATAAAAGGTGTGGCGAGCGAAGAAAACTTAACGCTTGGCCAGAATATCTATCGTGGCGGTATCACCAGCGCCAAAATTGCGTCCTGCACTGGTTGCCATGGACCGTCAGGCAAGGGCAATCCAGCGGCAGCGTATCCATCGCTTAGTGGTCAAAACGCAGCGTATCTGGCAGACCAACTAAAACTGTTTCGCGCAGGATTACGTAATAACGATCCAAACGAAATGATGCGAGCACTGGCACACCGATTGAGTGACGCAGAAATTGACGCGTTGGCAAACTACGCCAGCGGCCTGCACTAAATCCCCACCAACAGCAGGGGCATTATGTGCTCCTGCTGGCATAAATGCCGGATTCATTAACGGCATGCGCCTTGCGTCACATTTCATATGCCACAGCTGGGCTCACCTAAGTGAACCTTCGCACCTCGGACTCATCTAATCGGGATTGGAAGTACTGCTTTTATGCCCCATCATTAACAAGATGAGCAAGAACATTAATATTGGAGTTTTTCGACGATGAAAACAGCAACCAAACAAGCGCGTACAACAACTGTATTTGCAGCAAGCGTGGGCGCACTGATACTTGCACTCGCCGCTTTTGGTTTGAGCAAAAACGCAAATGCGGCGGGTTTTGAAAATATCAGCCCACCACAAAACACATCAGTGACCGACAAGGTTGAAGTGCTTGAATACCTTTGGCTTGGCTGCCCACACTGTTACTCACTTGAACCAAGCATGGAAGCCTGGGAAAAGACCAAACCCGATTACGTGCACTTTGTGCGCGAAGCGCCACCATTAAATCGTAGTTGGGAAAACCACTCGCGCGGTTTTTACGCAGCTCAGCTAATGGGTAAAGAAAATGAATTCGTGTTTGCCATGTTCGAAGCTATTCACGAAAAGAAACAACCCATGCAAGATAAAAAGAAGATTGCAGCACTTGCTGCAACGCTTGGACTGGATGAACAGAAATTTCTAGCGGCGATGGATTCATTCGCAGTGAACGGCAAGCTGAAGCGTTCGGTCGAGATGGCCATCAAATCAGGCATCAGCTCAGTACCTTCGGTTATCGTAAACGGCAAATACCGTTTGAGCTCCAGCATCTCAGGTGGTCACGAAGGCATTATCGACAGCATCAATGAGCGTGCAGCATTTGAAAAAGAAGCGATGAAGCTTCCATAAATTCAATTCAATCTGCTGCTTGGGAACTATCTATCCAAGCACGAGGCCAGACTTGCAATGACAACAACGCGTTTTTGCAAGCTGGCCTTTTTTATTTGTTGATATCGAAACTGACTGGTGTGTTTTGCATTTGATAATGCATATTCATTGAGCTGACATTTAAAAATGTTGTTCCATCTTGCTCTTGCTTGCCAAAGCCCTCGTGGATGTGACCAAATATATGAAAGGCCGGTTGTATTTCTTTAACTCGCTTAGCCAATGACGGACACCCCGTGTGTTCCGTAAATTCTGGCGATCGAACAACTTCATCCATCACACCCCAAATGGGCCCGTGGGTAATAAGTACGTCTGTGTTTTCCGGTATAAGCTTCCAGTGTTCATCAATTTCATCTTCTTCGCGCATAAACGCCCAATCATGAAATCGCGGTGTGATTGGCGAGCCCCAAAAACAAACCCGATCTATTTCAACACCACTATCGTTTAGATAAACAAGTCCATGCTCTTTGGCAATGGTTGCCGCCTCGTCTGGGTATTTTTCCAAATACAGATCGTGATTGCCTGCAATAAAAAGCTTGTGTTGATGAGACTGCCAGGAAAGCCATTCGACGAATGCCACGTAGTCACTTCGAGAACCATGCGCTGTAACATCGCCCGCATGAACCAATACGTCTCCATCGGGAACTTTCAGCGACTCATGATCGCCATGCGTGTCACTGATACAGATGATTTTCACACCGCATTTCTCATGGCTTGTTGATTACTCAAACAATTAGCCTCTAGATTTTTCCCAGAGTGACTTCAATTCGGAAAAGCCCACCATAGGCCTGCTCGTAGTCATTAGAGGATGACCAACTAACACTTGGCCAAATTTCATAATAGAACCACGGCCGCCAAACGCTCTGACGAAACCGCAATCTAACTTCCGCACCGCGATAGTGTTTAGGTACACCTTCATTGCGCACAGTAGCGTAACCCGTAATCCCTTCCAGCGCCAGCGCTCGGCGCTTACCTAAATCGGCATAAATACCAATCGTCTCACCAATGCCAACACCCTTGTCACCTTTGCGCCAACTCAATTCGAATGAATTTCTGAAAAACAATGATTCGCGATCAAAGAAGTTTCTACGACTGTCGATACGAAAATTATTTCGATAACCCGACGAAGAGAAATACGTAAAGTTATTGGTAAACGTATTAGTAAAACGAAAACGGGATTGCTTTTCAATACCAGCGATAATACGTCCGAATAATTGTCCTTTGTCATCTTTGTAGCGCGCGCCAATATCGTATTTAAGTTCTACTCGATCTTGCGCTGTTCGAATAAAACGTAATGCTAACGCTACGTCATTGTTATCATCGCCAGCAATTCGTTCACGCTGCGCCGCATCGGAATTTGCTGCACTACTCGCCTCATCTTCATTACTAACCAACAGCCGAAAGCGCTGCTGTGATTGAGGCAATACAATACGCAGTTTTACCTTTCCAGCAAAGCGAAGTTCCTCCGCACCAGGCTTTACTGCATCAACGCGTATACGGGCCCAGCTTGAATTATCGCGGCTGCTTAATTCACCAGAACCGATAAAGTCATCTATTTGAACAATAAAGCTACTAAACCCTTCGCTTATCATGCCATGGGTATCGTCGACCAATGAGCCTACATCGGTTAATACTCTGGGTTGCGACTCTTCATCATCTTGTTCGTTGTCTTTTTTATCTGCAGCAACGGGCGCCGTGGAAAACACAGACGAAAAACTAAATATCAGAATCAATAACCAACTACGGGCATCGCTTATTGACTGCCGAGCTGAGCAAGCTAAGTTCATGTAGACATGCCTTCATCGATTGCGCTCAACAACTCTTGCATTTGCGCGTCGGTACCAATAGAAATACGCAACCAATTTTTCAATAAATCTGAAGACCAATATCGAACGAGCACGCCGCGGGCATTTAAATACTCGAACAACCTGGCTGCCGTGTTATTCGGCGGGGATGCAAAGACGAAATTAGCGCTACTGTCGAGCACGCTAAATCCACGTTGCTTTAAAGCTGCACTGGTTGTGGTGCGTGTTTGAATAATTTTCTTTGTGGTTCTCAGGTAGTAAGTCTCATCGTTAAGCGATGCTACTCCTGCTCGTTGCGCCACGGCATCAACCGGATAAGAGTTGAAGGAATTCTTCACCCGCATCAGTGCCTCTATTAAACTTGGGTTGGCGAAGGCTGCCCCCAAACGCATACCGGCCATTGAACGAGACTTGGAAAACGTTTGCGACACCAGCAAGTTCGGGTATTTGTGCACAAGACTGATCACACTTTCACCACCAAAATCGATATAAGCCTCGTCCACTAAAACCACCGTATCCGGTACTCGTTGCAGCAGGGTTTCTATGGAACTAGCAGGCTGGGCCAATGACGTAGGTGCATTCGGATTTGGAAACACAATACCACCTGCGTTGTTTTCAAACGCATCCATATCAATTGAGAAGTCTTGGTTTAGTGCGGTGAGCTTGCTTGGGATATCCAGTAAATCACAATACACCGGATAAAAGCTGTAACTCAGTTGCGGGTATTGCAATGCTGGTGATGCGTTGAATTTCGTTGTAAAAAACGCCATGAAGGCCAGCGCTAAAATTTCGTCCGAACCGTTTCCAACAAACACCTGCGATTGATCAAGAGTGTGATACTGCGCAAGGGCTTGACGAAGTTCAACAGATTCGGGATCGGGGTAGCGCCGCAGGGCATCGGCGTCTGCACTGGCTAACACTTCTAATACTTTAGGCGATGGCGGATACGGGTTCTCATTGGTGTTGAGCTTAATGATGCTATCGCCGCTTCGTTGCTCGCCGGGTACATAGGGGGTTAACCGTTGTACAAGATCACTCCAAAACTGATCAGACATAGTCGCGTTTTGTTAGTCGTTTAGAAGCGTTGAGAGCTTGCCACTCGCTTTACGAATTTGTGGCAGAAAATCGGTAACTGCTGAAAACGGTATACGCATGCAAGGCGCATGAAAAGAGAGCGTTGCATATAGGCGATTATCTTCATTGGTAATGGGCACGGCCAACGCTACCATGCCTTCGATATACTCTTCGTTATCTAGTGCGTAACCGCGTTCAGCAGTAGCATCAAGATCGTCTAGTAAGGCTTGTGTGTCCATCAAGGTGTTGCCGGTATAAGCCTCAAGCTTTACATGACTGACCAGCGCTTCTCTCTTTGCTCGTGGCAAACTGCTTAGATACATTTTACCACCTGCAGTAGCACAAACGGGAACGCGCGAGCCGATTTGCAGTTGCACACGCACCGGCCAGTGAGTTTCGGCTCGATCAAAATAAATCATCTCCGAACCATCGGGTACGGCAACATTACACGTCTCACCTATTTCATCGGACAAGGTGCTCAAGATCGCCCGCCGCTGTGCCTGCAGCGGCGCACTGGCCAAGACACCCAGCGCCACTCTATGCAATCGGTAACCGGGTTGTAACCCTCGCTGATTCATGCGTGTTTGCAAGTAACCCTGTTCTTCCAAGACACCCACTAAGCGATGTAAGCTGGCTTTGGGAATATCGAGCTGCACGGCCAAATCCGTAGGCGACAACGGGCGCTCAGATGCCGCCACGGTTTCCAGGATATCGAGCACCCGGTTAATGGTGGAGCCTTTGATGGGTCTAGCGGCCGGTGTTTGGTCGTTTTTCACCGTTTTTAGATCGTTATTCATAGCCCAAACGTGCCCACCAACCTCAACTCGCAACAGCCAACAACGCTGTGCAGAGCTGCATTTTGTGATACTCGAGGCTGTGATACAGTCGACATTCGGTACCGCTTACTGCTGTCCCGCAAAAACATTCTCATCCATGCCTCCTCGCATATTGATTCTCAAAGTACCGATATAGGTGTTTTTTTACAACCATGGTGGGTACAATGTATGCAAAATGGGATTTAAAGTACCGTTATCGGTTACCAACCTCTATAACTCGGCGGATTTAGATGATCGATAGCTTCGATTATGTGGTGATAGGAGCAGGCTCAGCAGGCTGTGTGATGGCGAATCGGCTTTCCGCCGATGGCACAGCAAGTGTTGCTCTGCTCGAAGCTGGCGCTCGCGATTGGAATCCGTGGATTCACGTCCCGGTTGGCTACTTCAAAACCATCCATAATCCGGCAACCGACTGGTGTTACGAAACCGAACCCGATCCCGGCCTAAACGGTCGCAGCCTGAAGTGGCCGCGTGGCAAGGTATTAGGCGGCAGTAGTTCGATCAATGGATTGCTCTATGTTCGCGGTCAGCATCAAGACTACGATCGCTGGGCAGAAATGGGTTGCAGCGGATGGTCGTTTGATGAAGTGCTACCGTATTTTAAGAGAGCAGAAAATCAAGCGCGCGGTGAAAGCGAATACCACGGTGTTGACGGTCCGCTACATGTTAGCGACATGAGCTTCAAGCGCGATATCTGCGACGACTTTATAAAAGGTGTCGCGGAATTGGGCACACCGATTTCCGATGACTACAACGGAGCAGAGCAAGAAGGCGTTGGCTACTTTCAGCTAACCGCACACAATGGCCGACGTTGCAGTACCGCCGTAGCGTATTTAAAAGGTATAAAAGATCGACCCAACTTAACTATCCTGACTCACGCTATGGCTGAGCGCATCGGGTTTGAAAACGGTCGCGCGCATACGGTTCAGATTAAACATAAAAACGTACCTCGTACCATCAAAGCAAACCGAGAAATCATATTATGTGGTGGAGCAATTAATTCACCGCAATTATTGCAATTGTCCGGCATCGGTCCTGGCCAGTTATTGCAAGACCACGGCATTGATGTTGTTGTGGACTCCCCTGATGTTGGTGGCAATCTACAAGATCACTTGCAAATTCGAAGCGTTTATAAAACCAACAAGGCCAATACTTTAAATGATGAGTTATCTAACTCATTTCAGAAAATGCGCGCAGGCATTACTTACCTGACAAGCAGAAGCGGACCATTGAGTATGGCGGCTAGTCAAGTGTACGCATTTTGCAAAACACGCTTATCGAATGAACGACCGGATATTCAATATCACTTTCAGCCCTTGAGCGCTGATAGCCCTGGCGAAGGCCTACATCCATTCTCCGCAATAACCGCCTCTGTGTGTCAGTTGCGACCAGAGAGCCGTGGCACCATATTGATTAAGTCACCAAACCCGACTGATCACCCCGTCATTACGCCAAATTACCTATCCACTGAACTCGATTGCTTAACCGCGATTGAGTCAATTAAACATACGCGACGCGTAATGCAATCTGACGCGATGCGCGGCCATATTAAAGAAGAATACGTGCCCGACTCAAACGCGCAAACCGACGATGAATTGCTAAATCAGGCGCGTGAAATTTCAAACACCATATATCATCCGGCCGGCACTTGTCGTATGGGTGCTGATAGTCAATCGGTTTTAGACCCACAACTACGAGTTCGCGGCGTCGCTGGCCTTCGCGTAGTTGACGCATCCGTTATGCCTGAAATAGTATCTGGTAACACTAACGCACCTACGATCATGATCGCAGAACGCGCGGCTGACTTTATTCTTGGCTAAGCTACTAGTATTGCGTAAGCCTTTTTACAAAAGACAAACGACATGAGTGCCTTCAATCGTATTTTAGACAAGGCGCAAGCCACACAAAAAAGAATCGCTTTACCTGAAAGCACCGACGAGCGCGTGTTACGAGCGGCGGCTGAAGTGGTCGAGAAAAAACTCGCTCGCCCTATTCTTATTGGCGACCCTGCCCAAATAAAAAAGCAAGCGCATCGATTAGGGATTTCCTTAAACGAAGTCACTATCGAAGACCCTGCTCAATCCAAAAAACTAAGTCACTATATCGATCTGCTGGTAGCCAAGCGCGAGCATCGTGGCATGACCGTCGAAAAGGCCACACAAGCACTGGGCGATACGTTTACTTATGCCTGCATGATGATGAACGATGAAGCGGCAGATGGTTGCGTTGCCGGCGCCATCACGCCCACCGCTGATGTTGTTAGAGGTGCAATGCAGCTGGTGCAAAAACACCAAGATACAAAATTAGTCTCCAGTTTTTTTATCATGCGACTTAACGAGCATCACCCGGTTGATGATGTATTGATCATTGCCGATTGTGCTTTAGTGATAGATCCAGATCCGCAAGAGCTTGCAGCGATTGCGGCCAGTACGGGTGACAGCGCTATCAAACTACTTGATCTGGAACCGCAGATAGGCATGCTGTCTTTTTCGACGGCTGGCAGCGCACGGCACAAACACGTGACAAAGGTACGTGAGGCCACTGAGGAGCTGCGCAGACTGCGACCCCAGTGGCGTATCGCCGGCGAAGTTCAGCTTGATGCGGCGGTGATACCTGAAATTCTGGCAAAAAAAGCCCCTGAGCAAGCCAGTGACTCGCCATGTAACACACTCATATTCCCCAATTTGGACGCTGGCAATATTGGCTACAAACTGATTGAGCGATTCGGCGGGGCTCAAGCCATAGGCCCTATTCTTCAGGGCCTGAATCGGCCGGTAAACGATTTAAGCCGTGGCTGCAGCCAAGATGACATCGTCAATCTTGTCGCTGTCACAGCCGCTCAGTGCGACTGAGCTTCACATCCACTTTGGGTTGCGCTAAGCAACTGACATATTTACACATTTGCGTTATTCAGCCGATCTCACCAACTGCCGCTAACTAATCCATACTACTCATTTTTTGAGCGCCGGCACACACTTTGGGACCTGCAAGTAATGGATGTGGAATTAGTCGACTGTAAAGCGATAAATCCAGCTCAGCTGGAAGCTTGGCAGCAGCTGTTCGAATCAGTTCCTCACGCGCGCTTCTACCAACACCCACATTGGTTTAAGTGCATTGCTGATCACTTGAGCATGCCCGAGCTGTGTTTGGGCTTTGTAAGTATTGATGCTCAGCTTCGTATGGTGTTACCGCTGCAAGATTCAAACGCCGGATCACATCGACTTCACCCCGCGCACGACCACTTATCGTTGAATGATGTATTGATCCATCCATCTTTATCTAACGACAATAACACCCTGCTTAGCGCAATCAACGCGACTTTGAATCACGTCGGCAGAAATTGGGCGGCTTGGAAAATCACTAACATCCCACAGCACAGTGACTTGATTCAATCCTTGGCCTCGATAAGCAGCTGGATGGACGACGATCAAGAACAAGCCACTGCGATACATTTTCAAACCGAGCGCGATGGCACGAGCGATAGTTGGTTGATTAAAAAAACACGGCAGTCAGCAAGCTTTGATTGCGGTAGTGATGAATGTCCACCACACGGCAAGCTTCGTCGCAACCTGCGCCGTTTACGCAAGCAAATGAGTGAAGCAGGGACGTTGCGAGTTGAAAATGTGTGTGAGCCAGATCAGTTGCAGGATGCCTATCAGCAATTTTTAAATGTTGAAGCCTCTGGCTGGAAGGGAGCTGCAAACGATTCGACAGCCATCGCTGCAAACGCTGATTTAAACGCGTTTTATCAATCTTTGTTAAACCCGGATACTGCGGGTCTGCAAGCTGAAATTAATTTGTTGTGGTGCGATGAACACTGTGTGGCGGCACAGTTTGGAATGCGCACCGGCCACACGCTTAGCCTACTAAAAATTGGCTACGACGAAGCTTATGCACGCTTCTCCCCAGGTTATTTACTACTGGAATCCATTCTAGCCAATGCACCTGGTCGTGAAATAACAACATTAAGCTTGGTAACCTCGCCACCTTGGGCAGAGCGCTGGCATCCGATTACGGTGCCTGTGTGGCAGCTTAATCACTACAATAATTCAACGCGTGGCATAGCAGCGAGTCAGGTTGATCGACTAAAGCAA
>CALHOU010000148.1 GCA_938035945.1 uncultured Granulosicoccaceae bacterium | reverse complement strand
GTAATTTGAATAAGTTACTGCGCTCCGATGTGTTCTTAAAAATACTGGTACTGCGCCTACAGCCATTGGGCACTAATTTAATTACCAATTTATGTGCAGGTGTAACAACAATATCGGCCAGAAAATTCCTGTCGAGTTCTTGGTTGGGTTACTTGCCGCAAATGATCGTATTCGCTTTGCTTGGCGCAGGACTGAGAATTGGTTCGAATGCTTATCTACTTTATAGCGTTAGCATGCTCGCACTTTCCTTGGCGATAGGGATGTGGCTTTATAAAAAAGCCATCCGTAATAGTTTAAGTGTCAATAGCTAGCTCTATGGCTTGGCAATTTTGTTCGTGTTGAATATGCTTGTACCACTTGTCATACCCGAAGCAGAGGGTTCACTAGAAACAGAGAGTTCATTATTAGATGCACGATTCAACGGTGTTACATTGGACGTGTTAACAACGTTTTGTGCTTGGTCGGTCTTTTCGAACTTGGGTATGTAAGAACCGCTACGAAGTCTTAGTATAACTGAGTGTCCTGATGTTCTATCATAGTAAGCAGTTAAGGTATCTCTTAGGCGTTTTGCTAGCACTCTTACTGATGGGTCATTTTGCGGATCGAAGGTCGCTGGTTTGCCCAGCGCATCAACGGCTACTGTATAGGCTTTAATTCTGTCGGCATTGCCGTCGAGTGTTTGGGTAACAACAAATTTCAAGAATGCCGACATTTGTGGCGCTGCCGCAAATTTCGCATCCGCCAATACAGTTTCCAATTCGTGAATTACATCGTGTCTACTACATTCTTGTTGCATGTGAACCCCCATATCATATGCCATCTGTGGCAATCCAAATTTACTGTAACTGGTGCTACGATAAATTTAATAATGTATACGTACGCCTTGCAAGAATAGTTCTCTTTCTACAGCAATTGAATTTGTAACTGTTACTTCAATGCCGAACTAAATATTATCCAGCTTGAAAAATATCGCTCTGATTAGTCGAACATCGATAGGTTAACTGCGGTAAATAAAGTAGTTATTCCATTTTATTCAAGTAATGAATATTCGGAATAACTGTGCTTATACCTTATTTGTATAGCAGTATTTAAATATTTCGTTTCAGTTCTAACTCCAAAAGTTTACTCCTTCGGTCAGAAAAATTCATGTCAAAAATTGGGAGTTGAACTTGTTTTTTTCAATAAATCTATTAGATGAGATTTAGTGAAAATCGTCATTTAATAAGTCCGATCTTTAATTTAAAGATGATCAAGCAATAAGGTTTTACTGTTTCACTGATTGCATGATTTTTTAATGGCTTAAATAGACTAGACACCCGTATTTATAGTTTTCGAGTCAGAACAACCGCCAAAACATCCATAGTGTATGACTGTGCAAGTTTTTGTCTGTTGTTGAATATCTCCTTTTGCATCAACTGATACAAAAAAACGATTCTCTTGAGTTTCTATATTCCTTTAGTTAGTGAAAGAACATAAATCTTCTCTTAGATTTAATTTCAAAAATCACACGAGCAATCTCAGCTACCACAAAGGACATAACGTGGGTTACTGCTTCAAATGCCTGCTGCGACAGTGGTGCGTACTTTAGTCCAGGTTATATTTATCACTCTGAAATTGTAAAACATTTTTTACATTTTCATATTTAATGGCTTTCAGTCTCATCAGCTAACCGTTTCATTCGATCTGAGGGGTTAGCCACGGCCTTATTTTTCATCAAAATTGCAGCACCACTTGCAAATGGGTAAGTGCTGACGCTTTTTTTTTGCGTTCTAGGCATCACCGACATCGAAATCCAAACACGGAAAACAAATCGAATGCTAATCCTGACAAGAAGGTCAAATGAAAAAATATATATTGGTGACAGCGTTGCCGTTGTAGTGCTTGGTATTGAGAATAATCGAGTGAAGATTGGCATTGAAGCGCCGTCAGATGTCACCATTTTGCGAGAGGAGATAGCTGACGATGCTACAAAGGAATTAATTGATAATAAAATTAAATCAAAAGTGGCAGATAGTGGCGTGCCTTTAAAAACAGGAACGTAATACACTTAAATGTATACGCAATAAGTGTATGGAAAGTCAATAAAATGACGCACTAAATCCAATACATTAGTCCAAGTCTTAAAAATACGGTCGGGTTGGGGATCATTTCTTGCTCGCTTACGAGCGATCCAAACTCTATATATACCGTGAAAAATTTCTGGCGCAATCGAACAAAACCTGCTTTTGGTGGTGTCAGCCATGGTCTGCTGTCGAGAATTTTTTGTTTACTCTGCTTTTTCCTGCCTCAGGCCGTTATAGCCGACAACATTTTTCTGTATTCGTCACAAACACGACTCTATGGGATAAACCTCGATACCCAGCAGGAAACTTATTTAACACAGGCTAGCCTATCAGCCAGCATCAACGCCCTTGCGGCAAATTCAACCAGTGGTCTCATGTATTACGGCGATGCCTCCAGTATTTACTACTGGGACCCTGCTTTGGGCACCGGAGCCAATTCACACGCTTTAATCAACAGCTTTGAAAACGGGTTCTTCCAAGCCCCCATTCGCAACATTAATAGTACGGGTGGCTCGTTTCTTAATGGCAAGTACTACATTGGTTCTGAGGATGATAATGGCTTTATAGAGGAAGTATATGAATTGACTATGTCAGCCAATGGTCGGCAGATGGTTGGCATGCGTGCACTCAATATAAGTGCGGCCTGTAACTGCAGTAAAGAGCAGCTGGGCGGATTCGGTGACCTTGCTGTAATCGAAGTTGCTGGCAGTATCGTTATGTATGGATCTTCGGCTGATTTAACCACTACCGGTGAAGGAACACATGCGGGAATCTGGCGTTTTGATTTAATCGCCAATGTCTGGGAGCTTCTCGCACCTGGAGATGGTGGCCAATTGGCAAGTACGCTTGATGGTCGATTATTTACGAACGTAGGTCAGAGCGTAAGAGAAGTGAGCATTGCGACAGGCGCTACGTCTACTCAAAATCTAATGACAACTAGCCAGGCGATCTGGGATTTCACAGGCGGGTATAGCTACGACTTTGGCGATGCGCCTGATAGTTATGGAGCCGCAACGCACCTAGTCAGTCCCGGGGTTGGATCGGTTGCGCATCTCGGCATTTTGCGTCCAGATAACGAACCTTATTCACTACATTCAGGTGTTGGTGGTATAGATGGGGCAGGCGACGATAGTGACGGCATTGATGATGAAGATGGATTGTCTGTTGTACCACAATTAATGGTTGGCGATTCAAGTTCAAATTCAACGGTAAGCTGCAACGGCGGGTCCGTTGTTGCTTGGATCGACTTTAATTTAAACGGTCAGTTTGATTTTAACGAACGCAATTCAAATTATCCAGTGCAATGTAGTGCTGCAAGTAACGGTACCGCTTTGTTAGAGTGGTCTAATTTTACAATACCTACCGCCGGTACCAGTTACATGCGAATCCGATCGGCCACTAATGTAAACGAAATTTATAAACCCACGGGTTATGTTGACAATGGTGAGGTCGAAGATTATCGCTTGCAGTTTAGCGGCGGCGTATCCAATAGTGGGAATTGTCCTGCAGGAGAAATTAGTTATATCTATCAATCTTCCGATGTGCCTGTGACGTACAGTGGGAATCGAAGTAATCCAATCACATCGATCATAACAGTGCCCGATTCTTTAATTGTGACAGATGTGAATATCTTGAATTTGAGTGCTAGTCATCGAAGGCAACGAGGACTGTATTGGTATTTACAAAAAGACAGTCAGCGGGTCTTGATGTACGGAAACAGTTGCTGGGATAACAGAAATCTAAATGTCAGTATTGATGATGAGGCTACCAGTGATTTTGCTTGCCCTCCTGCTAGTGGTGCGACCTATCGTTCTGTTGGTCCGCTGTCCGCTTTTGATGGAATCAATGCGCAAGGTACTTGGTCTTTGCAGGTTGAAAACAATCGAAGGAATAATCGTGGACAAATTAACGCCTGGTCGCTTGAAATTTGCGCAGCCGATCCAAGCAATACGAATTCAGAAATCCGATTAGGCAAGGTGGCAGATGTGGTCGATCGCAATGTAACGATCACACTATTAGCGAAGAATGTGGGGCAAACTCCGTTAAATGATATTCAGCTCGTAGATAACCTAGATGTTGTTTTTGGTGCTGGCAACTATGTCATTACATCGCTGCCTGAAATTGTTTTTGCTCCAGCATCGGGTTTTGTTGCAAACACAGCATTTACCGGCCAAGCTGGTTCCGATCAATTGCTCAGTGCCAGTGGTGTGCTAAACGCTAATGACGAGTTGCGCATGACATTTAGTGTAGACGTTGGATTTAGTGGTACGGAAAATACCAATGTATTTGAAAATCAGGCGCAAGCTAACGCTGTTGATGAGAACGGTAATGACGTTAACGATTTATCGGCAACGGGATTAGACATGTCGAATGATCAAGATAGTATGACGGTTATTGGTCTTGACGGTGTCGTACAAATAGAGGGTGTTGTGTTCAATGATACGTCGTCAAATCCATTAACCTCACATGATGGTGTTCAACAGGCACAGGAAAATGGTGTGGCGGGAAGGGCGGTTAGCGTTGTGGACGTGGCATCAGGTAATGAGATAGCAAGCGCTGTGACCACGGCTGATGGCAGTTGGTCTGCACAAATAGATTCAAGTTACTTAAATCAAACAATAGATATTGTCATTGCGCCCATATCCAACACAGAATTTGTCAGTGAAATGCCCATGGGTAGCGATGCATCTAACGCTGATGGGCGTGTTCGTTTTTTACTGCAAGCTGATGTTAATGCAAATCGAACATATGTAGGCGTCATTAACCGACCATCGCTTGTGCTGAATCAAACATCTAACATACAGCCTGGTGCAAGTGCCGTATACAATCATCGTTATGAATCTCCAACACATGGCACGGTTAGTTTTAACGTAACTGCAACAAGCTCAAACCCTGGCAGCAATTGGGTAGAAAATATTTATCATGATTTGAATTGCAACGACCAAGTTGACGGTACAGATTACTTAATCAATGCAGCCATTGACGCGGCATTTGATACCCCTATCTGTATATATATTGAAGTAGTTTCTTCTGCCACTGCAAATGCAGGTGAAACTCACACCCTGGATATAACGGCAAATATGCAAGTGGCTGATTTATCCGCTACCGCGCACGGCATAAGCTTTAGCAATACCAATCAGGACATAACATCGATCATCTCGGCAGGTGTTGGTAATTTAGTGTTGGAAAAATCTGTGCGCAATATAAGTTTGGGTGGGCAGAGCGTTAATCAAAATACGGCTTTGCCTGGTCACGTACTTGAATACACGATTAACTATTCGAATACCGGTGCTGGCAATATTAATGATCTGGTTATTAATGATGAAGCACCTGCGTTCACACAAATAGATCCATCATCTGCACAATGCACACAAACGCCAGCAGCGTTGCAGTGCGCGCCCGATGTAAACGGCACGCAAGTGCAATGGCTTTTTCAAGGTACATTACCGCCTTCAAATCAAGGTAGTGTTAGTTATCGGATCGTTGTTGAATAGGTTTATTGTCACTTAATTTGCTCGATCAGCGAGCGGTATTTCTTTGGCGGTGTCAAAAAACTATCGCACTCACACCTTCTTAAGAACTACTTCAAAAAACTGCAGTTCCTGTGATTCATTTCACATTATTCGATGAGTTTTTCGTGCGCTGCGGCTCACTATCTGCATTACCTCCTAAGTCGAACATGACTGCGCATTTGTCGTTTGTACTGCGTATTTCGAGAAATAAACTTTAATTTAGGAGACGTCCCATGCGAGTTACCTCGCTTACATTTGTACTGGCTCTTGTGCTGGGTATTGCAGGCTTTGCTTATGCGAAAGGCCCCGTTACTGGTGAAATCCAGGCATTTATCGTCACCAAGGATAGCGACGGGTTAGAAAAGGTATTACCGGCTGTGGAAACTGTTCCAGGTCAGGTAATGGAATTTCGAATTGTATTTACCAACAACGGCGATTCTGGTGTTCGCGGAATCAAAGTGGTTGACCCCATCCCTCAGAACACTCGATTTATCGGTGATTCGCACTCTGCTGATGTGCCGGCTTTATTTGAAGTGAGCATAGACGGTGGTGAGTCTTTCGAGGCTGAACCCGTTGTAAGAGTGGAAACACAGTCTGATGGCACGCAGAAAGAGGTCGTCGTACCACCAGAGCAGTACACACATGTTCGTTGGGTTGCCTCTGAAGAGCTTGCCTCTAAAGGTGGAAAGCACAGTTATAGCTACCGCGTGTCTGTGGAGTAAAACACGTTTGAACTCGATCACGACCAGAGCATTGACGCCAGCAAGGTCGTGGCAACAAAAAAGTGACGTGAAGAGAAAACCCGACTTGTACGGATAAGCCCGTGCAAGACCGAAAAGACTTTAGAGAGGAAAGTTAAATGAAGTGGATTAATTTACCACGCAAACCGCTGGCGCGAGCTATAGCGGCTATTGTGGTAGCCGGAGGGATAGGTGTTAGCGCACCAGCCGTGTATGCAGCAACTGCTGCGGGTACGCAAATCAGAAACTTGGCTACCGTAACCTATGAAGATGCTGCAGGTAATGTTTATTCTGCACAGTCAAACGAAGCGATTGTAACGGTTGCGCAAGTCTACTCTGCAACTTTAGGTGTGGATGTGGATGTTTCAGCTGCGCCAGGTCAAACAGTGTATTTACCGTATGTGTTAACGAACACTGGTAATGGTACAGACACCTATGACTTGACGGCGCTCGATGGAATTACTGGCGGCGATAGTATCAATGCGTCAGCGATTACCATTTATGAAGACCTTAACGGTAGTGGTGAGCCTGATGCTGGTGAACCTGCTATTACCAGTCTCACATTACCTGCAAACGTAGACAACATTGCAAACCTAGTTGTGGCCGTTGAAGTGCCTGCTGGTGCAACCGATGGTCAAACATTGGGTGTGACGCTAACTGCCGAATCAGTCACTCTTGCTAACAGTGTTACTGACTTAACTGCGGGTGGAGGTCGTGATACCTTCGATGGTACAAACGAATCTTTGATTACAGTAACTGGTGATGCCGTACTTGTAACCACAAAGACATCGGTACACAACCCAGCTGCAAACGAAATTACCTACACGGTTTCTGTTCGAAATAACGGTAATCGTCCAGCTAATGACGTAGTGATCTTTGATGGTATTCCAGCCAATACCGTGCTCGATGCTAGTAGCATTACCGCCACTGGTATTCTAGTGTCAAATTTTGATACACCTGCCGCTTCTGCACAAATCAATGAAGTTGTACTTGGCTTGGATCTAAATGCTGATGGTGACTTGATCGATACCGATGAAGCTACACTGGGTTTAGATTTAAACACCGACGGTGATACTGGTGACAGTGCCATTAGTGGTGTGTACGCGATCGATTCTGTTCTACCACCACAAACAACAGTTTCGTTGACGTTTACTGTTTCATATGACCCTGCTGCACTAGGCGGTGGTTATGTTATCGAAAACCAAGGTTTCGCCTCTGGTGATACAGACGAAGATTCGAACCCTGATACCTTAACTTCATCGAATGTTCGCCAAGACGCGGTAAATCCAAGTTTTGGTGTTGTGATCTCTGATACCGGTATAGGCGCTGGTCTTGGTGTGAATGATGGTGGTGATGACGATTCAACGCTTAACGATGATCAATTAGTTGATCAAATGTCAGCTGGTGGTACTGTTGTTTTTACAAGTATTGTGACTAACACCGGTAACGCTGACGACATATTCGAATTGTCGGTAACTCCTGGTAACTTCCCAACAGGAACCGTATTCACGTTCTTTGACGCATCAGGCAATGTTCAGTTATCTGATTCAAATGGTTCAGGTGTTGACACTGGCGTGATTGCGAGTGGTGCATCAAGAACCATAATTGTTAAAGCTCAATTGCCAGCGAATGCAGCTGGTGCGCCAACCGCTCCGGCAACTGAATATGAAGCAACGGTGAGAGCGGAATCTGCAAACGATCCATCACCTACGCCAGAATTTAATCTTACAACGATTAGTTTGGGTACTATTGTTGAACCAGCGTCTGATTTGCACAACGCTGCAAACGGTACAGTTGGCACCGATGAAGATCCACTGGGTGTTGCACCATACGCGGCTGCTAATGGCTATGATGGTGTGGCTGGTGGAACAGTGACAATACCATTGTTCATTGATAACGAAAGCGGTGGCCCCGATTCGTATGTATTGAGTGTTGGGTCTGTTTTCGATGGTACAACTTTAGGTGCTTTGCCAGCTGGTTGGTCAGTAGAGTTTTTCTTAACTGACAATACCGGAAACCTTGCAGGTGATCCGTTAAATCCTGCGCCAGGAAACCCTGTTGGTGGTCCAGTAACCTCTACTGCTCTAATACCGGGTTCGACTCTTAACTACCAAGTGCTTGCGGTAGTGTCTATTCCAGCCGACGGGACTCAAGCGGTTAATAGCTATGTTGCCGACAATAATGGTGACGGTGTAGCGGATACACTTGATACCAACAACGATTCGGATGGTGACTATCCATTGTTCTTCCAGATTCTTTCACAGAATACTGGTGCAACAGATGTAGTGCTAGACAGCATTGATGTTGATTCAACGCGTGATATTACAATTATCACTCCGAGTTCTAACCAGATCCAAGCTGGTGGTACTGTTGTGTACGGTCATACCTTAACCAACAACGGTAACGTTGATGAAGTTGTTACCATAAATGCTTCGAATACACAGCCCGGTTGGACCAACGCCATCAGTATTGATACAGATGGTGACGGTGTTGCTGATACGCCTTTAAACGCCTTGGCAGCCGGTCAAATAACTGTTCAACAAACTAATGGCACAACAGTTACGGTTACTGTCACTGATTTTGATAATGATGGTGTTGCAGAACAGTTCACTTTGGCTCCAGGTGTCAGCTTGCCCATTACCGTTTCGGTATTTGCTCCGGCCAATGCATCGGCTGGTCAGACTGATATCCTCACTGTCAATGTCACTAATGTTGATACAGATGCGGGTGCGCCTAGTGCATCTGTTTCTGACACGACAACGGTTGTTACTGGTGCTGTTCGTTTGACGAAAACAGTGGCGGCAGACTTACTTTGTGATGGTGATGCTGATACCACCTTCGACGCCGTGCAGGCGCAAGAGATTGCACCAAACCAGTGCGCGATATGGCGTGTAGTTGCAGAGAATCAAGGTTCTACAATTGCCGAAGAAGTTTTCATTACTGATGCAATACCTGCGTTCAGTGACTATGAACTCGGTAGCCTGAAATACTGTTTCACAAATGGTTGTACTCCGGGAACTGTGTCCGATGATGCAGGTGATGATGCTGGTGAAATAATCGGTACCAACATCGTGTTCTATGTTGGCGATGTTCCAACTCCGGGCGTTCCCACACCTGGCGTTCTTGTTCCTGGTGAACAGGCGACGGTACAGTTCAGTGTAAGAGTTCAGTAAGTAAATCTTGTTAGGGAAATACCTCACATCAGTGCATGCATTGATGTGGGGTTGACCCAACACAAAACGCGCGATTACTTGCAATCGTCTAGTCAGTAAAAACTTTCAGCAACCAAAAAAGATCCGGTTATGCCATTCTGGCAGTATCTGATTGTTGTCCTTAGCGTAGTGTGGCTCAGCGCCACAGAAAGTTACGCCGCAACGGACGTTGGAACAACAATCGTCAATCAGGCAACGTTGACCTATACGGATGAGTCGACGGGACAAATAGTAGAGCTGAAATCCAACACGTCCACGATTCAGGTGGCGCCGTTGCGTCAGTTCGAATTGCTTGCGTCTAACACTCTCGTAGCAATCGCGGGGCAGAGTATTGCCTTGTCACACACCCTACAAAATATCGGCAACGTAGAAGACAGATATGCGTTGACGGTTGAAAATCAATTAGCCGATAGTGGCGATCTTATTAACCTTATGTTGTACATCGACACCAATGCAAATGGTGTTGTTGATGCAGCAGAACCCGTGGTGGATGAAGAGCTTGTGTTGGCAGCGGGTGAGTCATTGTCACTTGTTGTTACCGGAATTCTACCGGCCGAACTTCTTGGTAACGATGAAGTTGAAGTGGTTCTCTATGCCAGAGCCATTGATAGTGATTTAAGCATACAAACTAACACCGATTTAATATCGGTTAAGCCGAGTGCGAAAATCATAGCTGAGTTAACGGCCAGCCAAAGTTGTGATGTGTTATCGCAAGAGGGTGATCGCATTGACCTTACATACACAACATACAACCAAACAAACACACTGCCCGTAGAAAAAAGTATAAGTGTTGACGGTGGACAACGTTCTGGTGTGTTGCTCGAGTTAGATATACCTGCTGGTTTATCATTAGTTTCAAATCAATTTCTGGATATTGTGGCTTATCAAGCGATAGCTGTGGTTCAGGAGAAGGGCAATACCACTGATTGGATGCGATACGAACAGTGGTCAGGTAACACAAGTCTGCGTCGCTTCGGATTGTTGGTACCCAGCGATAATTTTGTAATCGACGAAGAATCCAGTGTAGTAGTGCCGATGATGATCGAAAACGCAGAAGCTGGAACCAAGCTTTATATAGAAGGCGGAATAGATTTCGAAAACGATGGCGCCAGGGATGTAGAAGTAACGCCACCTTGTGTTGATGTGGTAGCCCTTGGGCAAGCCATTGCCAGCGAAATTCGATTTGTTGAACCCAATCTTGCATTGCAAAAAGCGGCGCAAGCACCGCAGTTTTCATCGGACACCGATTTTATCGATGCGCCAGTTTATCGGTTGAATAACAGTGAACTGTTAGCTGATGACACGAATACTAATCTGCGCATTGCGTCAGGGCCCGAACTAAATTATAAGTTATCGGTGCATGGCGTTTATGTTGAATTACATGCGACTGTTTCCGATTCTCAAACAATTACTGATGCCAACGTCGACTACGTTGTGGTCGATGTTGAATCGGTGGATACAGGCGATCAAGTTCAATTGTTATTACGCGAAACGCAGGCCGGATCTAACCTGTATCGCAGTATTAAGCCTATCCTTCTTAGTACTGAACTCAGTGGAGATGGTGCATTTTGCCCAGGCGGTAATGGTGCGTTACCCATGGCTGCCGACTATGAAGGCGGAGATGACGTCTGTGTTTTAGCTAGTGGCATTGATGACACGCTGGTGGCCAGTTTTGTTAATCAAGTTTCCGGCGACACAATAAGCGACACGGCTGTTGTTGACCCAGTAAGTCGCGTGTTTGATTCTACAAGTTTACTAGGTGTGGCTGGTGCAACTGTTTCTATCACCGTTGATGGGGTTGTGCAAGTTCATCCAATCACAGATGAGCCATTGATTTATATCACCGACGCTCAAGGTCGATACACCATCCCGCGACTTGAATCTGGTGTTAATTACACAATCCATGTTGAGCCACCGTCGAATTATGTATTTCCATCAACCGTTCCGGCCGAACAATTTAGTACGTATCAGGTGAGTGCGGTTGGTTATGGGCCCGATGCAGGGTCGCAAAATGGCAGTCCAATATTTTCGATCGTTGATGGTGAAGCACCACCGATCATTGATATTCCCTTAGACCCTGCGAATCGAAACGCATTGTTGCTAGTGGAGAAGTCAGCAGAGCAAACGAGAATTGATGTTGGCGACACAGTTGCATACACAATAACTGTGAAAAACCGTGGATCTGGTCAGCTTACCAATGTGGCGGTTATAGATCATCCAGCCTACGGCTTTCGGTATGTGTCTGGCACCGCTACGTTTAATGGCCAACCCATTGCAAACCCACAGCGACTTTCGGTACCTGCCAGTACAATTGACAGTGAATCTGACGATAATCAGATCGTGACCGGCCTGCAGTTTTTACTCGCTCAGGTTGACGCTGAGTCGGAAGGCGTTCTTCGTTATTACATGCGAGCAACAGCGGGTGCGAGCGATGGTAGTGGGGTTAATCGAGCAAATGCCAATGCGACAACGATCAGTGGTTTGGTTTTATCTACGCCTACGAGCACGGCGAAAGTATCCATCCAACGTAGTGGCGTGCTGTCTGATAAAGCTATTCTATTCGGGAAAGTGTATGTAGACAGTAGTTGCGACAATATTCAAAACCGAGGTGAGTGGCCCATCGGTGGCGTGCGCTTGTATCTTCATGATGGAACCTTTGTGGTAACCGATGAGGATGGTCAGTTCAGTATCTATGGTTTAGACCCTGGTTTGCATGTGTTGAAATTGGATACGCTGACCATGCCTGATGGGTTGATACTTAAACCTACAGACACTAGGCAAGCTGCAGACCCAGAAAGCCGATTCGTTGATTTATCTGCCGGTGATTTTCACCGAGCAGATTTTGCTAGTTATTGCCCACAGCAAAATGCTGATGCAGTATTTGCCGAATTGAAGGAACGCAATCTCAATTTGCGTGATTCATGGTTGCTTAACGAGGCTTCACGCTACGACCCAGATGCAAAGTCACCCACTACCGATGTGCGTAAGCGCGCAGATGTGGATGGAGATTTATCGCAAGCGATGCTTGGCTTTGCGCGCTCTGCGAACGAAAACAAGAATCAAAAGGGCGGTACGACCTCACAAAACAAGCTTACTGATGCAAAGCCAAAATCTGCTAGTGGTGATAACCAAGAGACGGTACTCAGTGCTCGCTCGCTGGAAAAAGCGACGATGGGTAACCCCAAGGAATTGGTTAAAACCATCACGGAAGAACAAGCCGCCGCGGGTACATGGCTATGGCCGCAAGATGATTTGAGCTGGGACGGTCGTTTTATGGCGGTTATCCGCTCAGGGCTCGATCCACAGTTATATGTGAACAACCAGCCGGTGGAACGAACTCAAATCGGTGAGCAAATTATAAACCGCAGTGCCAGAGCGCAAATCGTGGCGTGGTATGGGATTAAATTGGTACCCGGTTTAAACAATTTGGAGATTCGGGCAAAGGACTCTTTTGGCAACGAACGCGTGTTAGCCGAAGGCGCTTTCCGGCGTCCGTCTGCTGGTGTTCGCTTATTGCTACGTACTAAACAGGACACACTAGAAGCCGATGGCGGGCAAAGTTCTTTGCCGATTGACATCGTTATAACCGATGCTCAGAACAACCCGGCAAACGGTGTTTATTTCGTCACATTGCGCAGTACTGGCGGTGCGTTTGAAGAAGAAGATCTGCAAGTGCGCGAACCGGGCATGCAGGTGCGCGTTGAAAATGGCCGAGGTCGTGTGCATCTGCGTAGTACAGAACTCACCGGCAACGTGCTGGTTCAAGCCAGAACCGGTGCGCTGGATGCAAGTTTGAATGTGGTTCAAATTGCCGCTGCCAGACCTTTGATTGGTGCAGGTTTAGTAGATATTGGTGGCCAGTGGAATCGCGTGCGCACGGGCGATGATATGCGGGCAAACTTAGAGCGAGACTTTAATGCTGATTCTCGCCTCGCCTTGTTCTTGAAAGGGCGTGTTAAAAATGACTTTCATCTTAGCCTCTCGTATGACAGTGCAAAGAATAAAAATGTCGATGTTCTGCGCGACCTGAACCCGAACGAATACTACGCCACTTATGGCGATTCTTCTTTAAGAGGTGTTGAAGCGCAGAGTCGAAGCAAGCTTTACCTGAAGTTAGAAAAAGACAAGAACAGCATTATGTGGGGTGACTACCTTACTGATAATAACGCCGATCACGATGACTTGGGTCGGGTACAACGCACCTTGACAGGTGTGAATGCGGTTATCGATAACGGACAAACACGATTGCAAGCCTTTGCAGCACAAGAGAGCTCATCGCGTGGCAGTGAAGAGCTTCGCGGTAACGGCACAGCCTTGTTATATCAATTGGCACGCTCACCCATTGAGATCAACAGTGAAGTCGTTGAACGAATTGTGCGTGATCGCGACAACCCTGGCTTGGTGCTCGAATCCACAACCTTGCAACGTTATAGCGATTATTCCATCAATTTTGAAACTGGTGCTTTGCGATTTGCTGATGTGGTGCCAACCGTCGATTCAGACCTCAATCCAGTGTTCATTCGCGTTAGCTATGATCTTGATGAGGGCGCTGATGAGTATTTAGTGTCGGGCCTTCGCTTGCAGCACCAGGTGAATCCGCGTCTGACACTTGGGGCTGGATTAACCGATGATCAAAACCCTTTGTCGGGTTACACCCTTAGCAGTGTAAACGCGAGCGCACGAATTGCGGTGAATACTAGCTTGTCCGCAACGGCAGCTTTTCAACGGCATCGCGCTGATCAAACCCAAGGTGATGCGCAACGCGTGCATGTAGAACATGCATGGCAGGGGCGTCGAGACTATAGGACCGTAATGACCTGGGCGCGAGCTTCGCGCTTGTTTGATAATCCTGCTGCAGGTATTGCGCAAGGTCGGGAAGAATGGCGCTTGGAACACCGTCAACCGGTAGGTAATACGGTGAAAGCGATTGCGGATGCGACACACTCGCGCTCTTTAACAGAAACCAATTCCAATACCACGGCAAGTTTAGCCTTGGAAAAAACATTTTCAAATTGGTCGGTGCAAGCAGGTGCTCGCCATATTCGTAGTCAGGACCAATTTTCGAGCTTCACGTTTAATACGTTTTTAATTGGCGCTGAGCGGCGTTTTAGTCTGGGTGGTAACCGACGCGGTAGTATCGGAATTGATTATGAACAAGATGTTCAAAATCAACGTCGATACAGGCTCGGATTATCATCGCGTTTGCAATTGCATCAACATGTGAACGCTTACGCTCGTTACGAGATTGATCAGGGTCTTGCGTTCCAATCTTACTCTGTGGACAACAACCGCAATCGTCTTTTTACTGCCGGTATTGAGTCGGACATATTGCCATCCACCAAGTTGTATAGCGAATATCGGTTACGTGGAAATTTCGGCGGCCAAAGTATGGAGACAGCCTCTGGTGTGCGTGGGCGCTATGAAATACAACCTGATCTTGTTATATCGCCTGCTTTGGAAGTGATCGATGTGCTTAATGGCTCGACATCTGAAGACTCTGTCGCTGTGTCTCTAGGTATTAGTGATAAGCGTAATGCGAATCGTAAGCTAACGGCGCAAGCTGAATTGCGCGAAACCCATTCGAGTCGTTACTACGGTTTTCGCGGCACGATCGCTCAACGACTGAATGTGGATTGGACTGGGTTGGTGCGTGAAGAATTTACCCGCCAAACTCCCGATGTGGGTGAGTTGACGTCAAGACATCGCTTAACGCTCGGCCTTGCACGTCGTCCAAAGTTGAGCAATGAGCAGCACGGTTTATTCATGGCGAACTGGAAGCAGGACTATGGTCCGCAGAACGGTCAAGATCGCACGAGCTACTTATTGTCGACCCATCAGAATCGACAAATTGCAGAGAATGCCACCCTAAGTGGTCGTTTTGGTGCGCGCTGGACAAATACGCGGTTTGACACAGGTGCGTTACACACACAAGTTTTTATGGGTGATGTAAGAGCGACGTTTGATATTCGAAGACGTTGGGAACTTGACATGCGCGGTGGCTGGTTAGGCACCGGTGGTATGGATGAAGGCAAGTACGCATTGGGTGTTGGTGTGAGTTGGATTGCGCAAAGGAATTTGCGTTTGGGTATTCGCTACAACGTCATTGGTTTTCGTGAAGAAGACTTAGATGAACAAGGTTATAACACGCAGGGTTTACGTATTGGCCTGCAAGCAAAGTTTGATGAGGATTGGTTTCGATGGTTGGAATAAAGTTAAGAAGTGTGTTGGCACTTTTACTTGCAGCTGGGCTGACAAGTTCATTGGCAGGCTGTGTCACCACTGAAGCGTTGTATGCACAATACGATGCGGCCGATTGTCTGTTGGTTGCAAACACAGATGCAAACGGCACCGTCAGTTTGCACGAGCAAAACACAGACACACATTATCCGTGGGAGCCAGCGGTGTATTTTGCATTTAATAGTAGTGTGCTGGATGCGTCCGAAACTGCACGATTGGATAAGTCGATGCAGGTGCTTAAGCAATTTCCAAGTTTGGTTCTTGGGCTTCAAGGTTTTACCGACAGGCGCGGAACCAAGGGCTACAACCTGGCGCTTGCTCAGCGCAGAGTAGATGCTGTGCAAAAGTACATGGAAAGTAAAGGTGTGACTGCGAATCGAATACTGCTGCAACCGATCGGTGAGGTTTTGCCGCAAATCAGTACCGATGATACAAATGCACGCGCGGTCAATCGTCGAGTTGAACTGATGCTGCTAGACAGTGATGGGCGACCAACACCCATTCAATACGCCAGCAACTAATCTACACCAGTTAATATCGTGAACGCTTCGTTTCTTTTAAGCAGATTATTTTGCTCACTATCGTTACTTTTGGCGATGGTGTTCAGCGTATCTGCGTGGGCGGCAACACCTGCAGGTACGTTAATTCGTAATCAAGCCTCAGCCACTTATTCTGATGATGCAGGCCAAGAGTACACTGTGACTTCTAATGTCGTGGAAACTTTGGTCGAGCAAGTGGCAGGCCTATCGCTTGTGCAAGATCAACAGCAACGATCCGTTGCTGGGTCTGAGGTTTCTTTTTCGCATCGCTTAAGTAATACCGGTAACGGTGATGATCGTTATTCTCTGCAAGTAGTGAATGAGTCTGGTGACACCATAAACTTAAACAGCCTCGCCATTTACCTGGACCTTGATCAGGATGGGGTTGCTGATAACAACACACCGATAAGCTCAACCCCTTGGGTCGCACCCGGTAGTGATATCTATTTGGTCGTGGTGGGGGACGTACCTGGTGGCGCGGTGGTTGGCGATGCCGCAAGAATAGGCTTAAGCGCGGTTAGTCAATTTAATACGTCAATGCTTGTTAGCAACACCGATACAGTCAATGTGGACAATGGTGCGGTTGTAGAAGTTACAAAATCGATGAGCAGTAGTGCGGGCCTATCGCCAAGCTCACCCTATACCATCACACTAAACTATCAGAACACAGGCACTGAGGTTGCCAATCAAGTGACCTTGCTCGATGCGCTGCCCGAAGGGATGACATACATACCGGATTCAGGACGGTGGAATCTGGGCACAGCACCATTGACTGATGATAATCCCAATGACACACAGCCCGGTGGTGGCACGCTGGTTCGCTATTGCGCATACCACAGTACATGCGAAGGCCTTGCCGAGTCACAACTTGATCAAGACGTTAGCTCTATCAATCAGGTAACCGCCATTATAGAGTCAGTGCAGCCCGGCGAATCGGGATCCGTTCAATTTGACGTCTCTATCGATGCGCAACTCGGTTCCTCGGTTATAACCAATCAGTCAGAACTTGAGTTTGATTCTGGCGGCGCCACACTACCGCGCACCTTTAGCAATGCGGTTGGTTTTACTGTTTTAGCCAGTGCATCCGTTGTTGCCAACGGCTCTACGGCCACAGCTATTGATGGAATGAACGAACCCGTCACAGTCGCTAGTGCACCATTGGCAGGCACCGTTAACTTTGAGAATGTAATTTGGAATACGGGTAACGCGGTGGATACATTTAATATTGAAGTCGATGTTATCAATACCACGTTTCCTGCAAACACCGTTTATCGCTTATTGAAAGCCGATGCTGCCACACCTTTGTTAGACACAAATCAAGATGGCACTGTCGATACCGGACCTTTGCAACCGGGTGAATATGCGATCGTTATCATGCAAATGCAATTACCGTTTGGTGTATCGGGGAACAATGGCGGAATAGGATTTGATATAGAAAAATTCGCTCGCTCTTCTAACGATGCCAATGTGTTAAATGGTGTTATAGATCACTTGGATGAAATAGTGTCCAATCAAGTTGATTTGACCAACCAAAATCCAGCTGGCTCGCCCGGCGCGCTCGGTGTGGGGCCCGGTCCAGAAGCACAGGCAGTGAGTACGGAAAATTTGGATGACAACGGTGTTGCTAGTTTTGATTTACACGTTCGTCATCAAGGTAGTGTGGCCAGCGCCTACGACTTGAGTGCGAGTGCAACACCCAATGGCGAGCCCTTGCCACCGGGTTGGCAGATTGTGTTTACGGATGTGGTAAGCGGTACCATCGTGACCAGTACGGGTTTGCTCGCATCGGGTGAGTCACGTCATTACATAGCGCAGTTAAGTGTGCCAAGCAACGCATCGTTTATTGAGCAAAGCATTTACTTTAAAGTCATCTCACCACAAAACGGTGCAAGTGATATAAAGCACGATGCTGTGCGATTCCAAGAGAGTGCGCAACTGGCATTAACGCCGAGTTTGAGTGCGCAAGTTAATCCAGGCGGATCGGTTGTTTACGAACACCTTGTCACCAACACTGGCAATGTCACCATTGGTGATATTGTTTTCAATGTGCAGCAATCAGCTCCTCAATGGCAAGCCAGCTTATATGCTGACACCGATGCAAACGGATTTTTAAGTCCTGATGATTTAATCATTGACGGGCCCTTGAGCTTGTTGCCAGGGGAATCGGCCGATGTGTTTCTCAAAGTGTTTGCACCGACAGCGGCAAGCCTGGGTCAAAGCAATACGACGACCCTTGTCGCAAGTTCTTCAACAGTGGTTACCGACGCTAGTATTACTGATGTCACGACGGTGAGTGAATCGCAAGTGAGCATTAAAAAAGAACAAGCTGTGGATGTCGGCTGTGATGGACAACCAGACCTAGGTAATGATTTTAGTCCAAGTGAGATAACGGTTGCACCTGGCAACAATTGCGTCATATATCGTCTTACCGCGACCAACAATGGTGTGAACACATCTTACAACGTGGCTATACGAGACTATACTCCACCATATACTTTGTATTATCCGCCAGCCTATTGCTCAAGAACACCGTGTTGGATAAATGAACCCACTGTTGATGAGACTGGCAACATTAACGCGGAAACAGATCAGCTTTTGCCAGGCGATGCTTACTACCTGCAATTTTCAGTTCGAGTTAAATAGACCATGAAAGCACACCTACGTCTAACAGCAGCATTGTTGATGATTTTTCCACTAATGGCATTTAGCGCAGGTTTTCCATGGTACGCGGGTGTGTCTGGTGGCGTATCTTCCTTGCGACCGGAAACACAAAACTCACCGTTTACCATTGACTCAAGCATATCTGCAGGTGGTGGTGCTTTTGTTGGTTACGACTTCAGTAAGCGCATTAGTTTTGAATTGGCTTATAACTATTTAGGTAACGCAACTCTTATAGGTGCTAGTGGTAAAACAGATATCGGTTATACCGCGCTATCTGGTGGCGCGTTGATGTATGTCTATGGGGATGCATATGACATTGCTGAACGTAATGGTTTTGCAGGCTTCTTGCGTTTGGGTATGAGTTCGATGAACAACACGGCTTCTATTCCATTGGAGAGTGAAGATAATGTCGCTATCTGGGCAGGTGTTGGTGTTGAATGGCCATTGAGCTACCAGCTTAATTTGCGTGGTGAGCTAACGAGTTTTGATGGCGATGCACAGGCGGCGAGAGTGTCCGTGTTATATCGACCGCGCACAAACATGAACCGAGCACCGGTTGCTCGACCACAAACACCAACAGCGCCTGCACCGCAAGCCATACCAGACGTAGCGCCCCAATCCCGTGTTGAAAAACCAGTTATGCAAACACCCACTATTGAGCCGGTAACGCCACCGCCGCGCAGTGACTGCTCGCAACCCGGTGGGAACGAGCCTACTGACGCACAAGGGTGTGCATTATTTAGTGGCAAACTACGCGGTGTTGATTTTGCCAGTGGTACTGCGAGCCTGACGCAGATTGGTGAGCGATTGCTTGATCGGATTGGTGATAGCCTGCTTCGCTATCCAAATTTGGTGGTTGAAATTCAAGCGCACACCGAATCATTCGGCAATACTGCGCGGGCTAAAGAGTTAGCTCGTCTGCGCAGTATCGTTGTTGCTCGACACCTAGCTGGCCGAGGTGTGCCGGTAAAACAATTGCGCGCGCGCGCGTTTGGCAACAGCGTGCCAGTTGCAGATGACAACACGGTAGCTGGTCGTCGCCAAAATAATCGTATTGAGCTGCGTGTTTTGCCATAAAACCAGCACCATAATGCAGATGTTTTATCGCAGCGCTATCGCGCGCTGTGCCCCCCTCTAGAAAGTATGTGATGGAGATCGCATTTCCGTCAATTGCAATAACTCAGTCGCTATTCCGTCGTTGGCCTTTCGCTCGTATAAAGGTAATAAAATCAATGGTATAGCTTGCTCCTGAGCTTGGACCAACTAACTTGTCTGGGTGTGGAAATTGCTTTTATTGGGTTGATGAATTTCGCCTAGCGATACACGGATACCCTAATGAGTTTGAGCCTGTTTACCCACTTGCAAGGTAGCAAATACCCAACGCTGACCACAGCACCACTGATTGTGGCGGTGTCGTTGACTCTGTTTGGTTGTTCTTCGTTTAAGACGCCCAACGCTTTGAAGAACTTATCCCTACCCAACATCGAAATTCCAGAAAATGACCCCTCGTTTCGCAAACGCATTTATGCAGGCACATCGTTTGGTAAATCAAAACTAAAACCGGATACAAGCGGCACCATTTATGATCTATCGAATGATTCTGCCACAGCGTCGCAAATTAGATTGGGTATCGATTTGCACAACAAGTTGTCGGTTGAACTAAATACATCTGTGTTGGGTAAGGCGCAATTCACGCAAGGGCAGGGTACGGACGTTAGTTATACTTCTGCATCGATCGATGCACTAATTTATGGTTTAACCGGTAACAAGAATCGCTCCCGTCGAGAAGGCTTTAGTGGTTACGGTCGAATTGGCTACGGCATAGTGCAACACGGTTCGATCGTGTTACCGTTTGATTATAGTGAAAATAGTGTATTGCTTGGTATTGGTGCTGAGTACGGATTTAGCAATGGTTTGGCACTGCGAGCAGAATTTACGCGTATCGATTCAGACGCAACGGTAATGGGTGTTGGTGGTATATACCGTTTTGGTATGGCGCCAAAAAGCATTGGACAAGTATTCGTTAATGCAGCTAAACCAGCCTTAGGTGCCGCTCATCGCAGAACAGAAGTTCATAACGGTAAGGTTGTACAGATAAACAGCGGCTATCGAAATCCAGGTGAAATGGCTGCGCAGTTATCAGGTAGTCAGCAACCCAAGAAAAGCATGTGGACTACCAAAGTTAGCAAAAAAGACCTTGATGGTGATGGTGTTTTAAACGCGCATGACCAATGTAAAGATACTGTTCCAAATACCACCGTAGCTAACAATGGTTGTGGCATGTTTGACGCGAGTTTGTCGGACGTGACCTTCAAACCGGGTTCAGTTTGGTTAACGCCTAAAGCGCGAGGCGCGCTGGATTCATTGGCTGTAACTTTACTTGCGTTTCCAGAGGCGCGAATTCAGATCAGAGCACATACCGACAGCGAAGGTGCCGCCGACGTTAACTTAGGATTGTCAGCCCGTCGTGCAGAATCCGTTGTTTCCTACTTGAAGGAAAAAGGTATTGGTGAGCTGCAACTAGAAACTTTGGGGCTGGGTGAATCTCAACCCATTGATTCAAACGATACGGCTGAAGGTCGTAAGCGAAATCGTCGAATTGAATTGGTGACCTTGGCCAATATCGATATGCAAAAATTTAGTGATAACCCGCCTAGCTTAGGTGCTGCCAACGAGGTCGAAATACCGTTAACTGATCCGGTGACTGCCATGGTTAAAGCAACGCAACCGCAATTTGGCGAGCCAGTATTTCCACCGATGTCAGGTGTGAAGATAGAAGCGCTACCAAAGTCTGAGTTTGTGGCAGGTTTAACGCTTGGGGGCATTTTGCATGGCGTGGAATTTCGTGAAGGCACGGCAACGCTCACCCCCGAATCAGTTTCACATCTAAAGCGTGTGCGTGAGCAATTGCTCAGATTTCCACAAGTGCGGTTGGTGATAATGGGCCATACCGATGATTCGAAACCTGAAGATGAGAGCAAAGCACTAACGCAGAAACAGGCTGAGGCCGTTGCAAAATACCTTGTATCCACGGGTATCAATGCGAGTCGGTTGCAATCTCAAGGCTTTGGCTCAAGTTTGCCGGTCGCACAAAATTTGACCGAGGATGATCGCAGACGCAATCGCCGTATCGAATTGCGCGTGGTCAACTAGTTTGAATGGATAAGCTAGCACCTGCGGCACTGCGCTCGCAGGTGTTATTGAAATTTTATAGTTTGTTGCAGTTGCCAATTGCAACAAAAAACCTGTCTTTGTAGTTTCATCACACCTATCGATATTCACCGCAAGTGGCTGTTTCCACTTAAAGCTACTGTCAAAACTGTGCACCCGTACGAATAACCCCTTTGGGTAATTTTGCAAACCAACCTACATTTGACACAAAAGGCAAGTACAAAGCCCGGCTCAGGTCGCGCTAATTTGTTGACTAACCTGTTATTGTCTCTCCGTAGTATTCCGTATGTCTTATCGCGAAGTTGTTCGCCTGTTCATAAGTTGAATTTGCCAGCTAGCGCGTGATTGTGCGGACTCACTAATCCAAGAAAAATACCGTCTCAGGCGGTAAGTGCAGCAAATTATGGTGAAAAAAATAAACACGCAACAGCCCAACGGTTCCTCAATCTCCTTAGGTTTTAAGCTTCGCTCGGTTAGGTCAATAATTGCCGTATTGGCACTCAGCCTGGCTTTCGCACCGGCAAGTGTTGTACTTGCAGCCGGGGCAGACAACGATGGCGATGGCATTCCAAATAAACACGATCTCGATGATGACAACGACGGCATTCTTGATGTAAACGAAGGTTTGGTCGATGCCAACTATGACGGGTGGCCCGATGATGAATCAACCGACACTGACGGTGATGGCACACCCGATTCACTCGATCTAGATAGTGACAATGACGGCATCCTCGATAACTTAGAAGCGCGCACCGATCGCGAGGCGGTTAAAGCACTTGATTTAAATCCCAATGGGGCAATCGATATCAGCTTTCCCGTTGGTGCTAACGGTGTGCCCGATGCCATTGAAACAGAAGTTGATTCAGGCATTTTGATTTACAACTTGCTTGACTCTGATAACGATGGCACGCCTGACTTCCAGGACACGGACAGCGACAACGATGGCATTTTTGATTTAGCCGAAGCCGGAGGCATTGATACCGACGCTGATGGTCGGCTTGACGGGTTTATAGATGAAGATGGAAAAGGTGTAGACGATGCGATACAAGCATCTGCCTTACCCGTGTTCGATACCGATGGCGATGGTCATCTCGACTACCGTGATTTAGATTCTGATAACGATGGTATTCCTGATGCCGTTGAATCACGCGGTTCAAGTGCTGCAAACCCAACCGATACCGACGGTGATGGTGCAGGTGATTACCGTGAGTCAGACAGTGATGGTGATGGTGTTAGTGATGCCGTAGAGGCTGGTAGTAATGCATCAGAACCAAGCGACTCAAACGGTGACGGTATAGCCGATTATCAAGATGCAGGTGTGCAAAACAAGCCTGCGATCAGCGATGCCGAAACAAACACTGATGATAATTCTAATAATAATGGTAGCGATCAAAACGGTAGTGGCAATGATAACGATCAAGACATTGGCGAAGAGGACCGTCGTCCCGATACGGATGGTGATGGTATTCCCAATCAAGATGATTACGACGACGACAATGACAGCATTCCGGACAGCGCTGAAGGATTAGTTGACGAAGACAACGATGGCGTGCCGGATAGCAATTCAAGAGATACCGATGGCGATGGTACGCCTGATGTTTGGGACTTAGACAGTGACAATGATGGTTTGCTCGATAACCGCGAAGCGCATCCTGATTTTAATTTTGTTAGCGCGCAAGACCAAGTGGTCAATGGTGCAATCGACATCGGTATCGAAGTGGGAAGCAATGGCATTGCCGACATCATTGAATCATCGGTCGATTCAAACAGTTTAAATTTTACCCTTCAAGATACTGACAGTGATGGCGTACCGGATTTCATTGACTTGGACAGTGACAACGACGGCATACCCGATTTAGTTGAAGCTGGTGGTGTTGATGAAGACAACGACGGTCGTATCGATAACTTCTTTGATGCTGATGACAAAGGCGTAGACGATGCCATTCAATCCAGTGGTCTGCCCGTGTTCGATACCGACGGTGATGGTGTTGCCGATTACCGCGACCGCGATTCAGACAGTGATGGCATTCCCGACAGTGTTGAAGCTGGTCCAATGCCTGGCATGCCGCTCGATTCGGACGGTGATGGGGCGCCAGACTACCGAGAGCAGGATTCAGATGGTGACACGGTGCCAGACAATCAAGAGATGGGCGCAGACCCCAACAAGCCAATGGATTCGAACCAAGACGGCGTGCCTGACTACCAGGACAGCAACGTTGATACCGGCGCCCCTCCGGCCGAACCCACCAGTGATGATGTGGATGGAGACGGCATCGTCAACGAGCTCGATTTAGACGATGATAACGACGGTTTGCTCGATTGGATTGAGGGCAAAGGCGATGATGACAACGACACCACACTGAATCAGTACGATTTAGACAGCGACAACGACGGTGTGACCGACCTTGCCGAGGCAGCCGAACTTATCGAGGAAGTCCGTAAACTCGACCTCGATAACGATGGACGACTCGATTCTCCTGTCGGAGCTAACGGTTTCGCTGACATTCTGGAGTCGACACCTGACTCAGGTACGTCTACATTCATAGTAGCGGATAGCGATGGCGATGGAATTCCGGATTTCAAAGACCTCGATAGCGACAACGACAGCATCTACGATGCATTGGAGTCGGGACGGAATTCTACGAATTCCAGCGGCCGTCTGGTGGGAGCGACTGGTAGCAACGGTTTGGTCGACGGTGCGAGCAATGCGCTGCTCGATACGGACGGCGATGGCGTAGTCGATAACCGCGATCTGGACAGCGATAACGATGGTCTGGTTGATTTATTGGAAGCTCGGGGTTCTGACGCCGATGGCGATGGTCGAATTGATCAATTTGATGATCTTAATGGCGATGGAGCCGATGATGGTCTACAACGAGTTAGCTCAGTTGTAATTGATAGTGATTCAGATCGGACACCTGACTATCGCGACTTGGACAGCGATCAGGATAGTTTGTCTGATCTTTTAGAGACCCAAGGCTCTGCTGCGGATCTCGACAACAATGGTGTACTGGATAATTTTGTCGATGCCGACAATGACGGCTTGGATGACAATCTAGCGGCAAACCCAGTACGTGAGCGAGATACCGATCAGGATGGTATTCCTGATCAGGTAGATCTAGATAGTGATGGCGACGGGTTCAGAGATCTCGTTGAGGCCGGCGGGCTAGACATCGACAACGATGGGCTCGTCGATGTGCTTCGCGATTCTGATAACGACGGCATTCCCGACATCACGGATGCATCGATCACCCGTGGTGAAGACAGCGATCAGGATGGTATAGACGATATGTTCGACGTGACCTTTACAGGTGGTAACGACGCAGACAACGATGGCATTGCCGATCAGTTTGATCCGGATAGTGACGGTAATGGATTTGTAGGTCCCGCCAACGATGATGGTCAAGGCGTGCCAATGAATCTACCCGATTCAAATGCAGACGGTACGCCCGATATACAGCAGTCGGATGCTATTGCCGGCCGTATTGAAACCGGTTTGGGTGGCAGTGGCTTTGGTTGTACGGTGAGTAGCTCGCAAAGTAAGGTTGATCCCTTATTTGTGCTCATGCTGCTAGCAAGCTTTGTCATTTTCTTTGGTCGATATTTTAGGCGGGTCGCATTGCGGCCTTCCGGCAACACTCGAGGCCTGCGTAAAGCAGGCCTTGTCTTTGTGGCTGCCTCAAGTCTGGCATTGACCGGCTGTAGCATGTTCGGTGGTGGTGATCGCGGCGGTGAGCGACACAAAGGTCGGGTGTATGTCGGTGCAGCGGGGCTTGTGAGTATGCTTGAGCCTGACGCCAGCAAAGACAACACCGTGTCAGTTGACGAAACCCAGAGTGTGGGTGGTTCGGTGCAACTGGGTTATGACATAACTAATCGTTTTTCACTAGAACTACACGGATCAGAACTTGGCGAAGCCACGTTTAACCCATCGGGCTCGGTAGGTTATCAGGTTGGTGGTGCAAGTGCCCTAATGTATTTACTCAATGATCATCGTGAGCGTGGTCGTCGAGAAGGCTTTAATCTTTTTGGTCGACTCGGCGGCGGCACCATGCGTAATCAAGGTGTTGGCGTTCAATTCAGACGCATTAATGATTATCACTTACTCGGTGGCATAGGTGCCGAGTACGGTATGCGTAATGGTCTGGCTGTGCGTGCTGAAGTGATAGCACATGAAACGGATGCAAAATATGCTCAGCTAGGTTTGCTATACCGCTTCGGTAGCGCAGGTTACAACTCACGAACGCCGTCTCCTCGCATTGAAGTACCGGAACCTGCGGTTGTTGCTCCAGTGGCACCTTCCGAATCAGTTGCTATCGCGCCAGTAGATTCAGATGCCGATGGTGTTGTTGATGATCTTGATGCATGCCCAGGCAGTAACCCAGGTGCACCCGTTAATGATGAAGGTTGTGCGCTATTTAATGGCGTTATTGAAGGCATTAACTTCGAATCTGGTTCAGATAAGCTAACGGCGAGTGCTCAACAAGTGCTGACTGGGGTCGCGGGCACGTTGCGAACCTATCCAGATATCAAAGTCTCGGTAGAAGCACACACTGATAACCAGGGCGGCGCGGATGCAAACCTACAGTTATCTAAGCGTCGTGCAATCGCTGTTGCGCGTTTTCTCGTCGAACAAGGCGTTGCCGGTCCACGTTTAAGGCCGCAAGCGTATGGTGAATCTCAACCGCGTGAAACAAATGCGACTGCTGCTGGCCGAGCCTTAAACCGCCGAGTTGAATTCCAAGTTATTCAGTAACACCTTTGTTTTAAAAAACGCACCGAGGGCCACCTAAAAAGGTGGCCCTTTTTCGTTAACGCCTACTCACTTTTACGCTTATAAACGCATCGCCGTTTATCTTCATTGTTCTTAACCAGACTCCAACAAATTTTTGTTGCATACTCAGGTCATGAGATGTCTATTCCATGGTTGGATAACCGCTTTATATAAAGCCCAAGTACGCCGCACCACTTTCCTTGCTGCGTTAGCGACTGTTTTCCTAGCGCATGCATCCGTTAGCGTTGCGCAACAAAAAATAGAAACACAGGTCAATGTTACTACCTTGCAGCGCGCAGGTTTTGCCGGCGACTCTGACGATGATGGCATACCCGATGTCATTGACGTTGATGACGACAACGACACCATTCCTGATGACGTAGAAGGTACAGCAGACGCTGATGGCGATGGCGTGCCCGATTGCCTTGACCTCGATTCAGACAACGATGGCATATCTGATTTACTAGAAGCGGTGTCGGGTTCTGGGCTCATGATTCTGGTTGATGCTGATCGTGACGGAAAACTCGATGACAACGTAAGCGTTGGTGAGAATGGATTGGCCGACGTTGTCGAAACAGCCGATGAGTCGGGCATGTCATTGACCGGCACCAGAGATCTTGATGGCGATGGCATACGCGATCACCAAGATCTTGATGTGGATAATGATGGTATTCCCGACGTTGTTGAAGCAGGCAGTAGTGATCAGATGTTTGATGGTCGTTACGATTTCTTTCTTGATCTCGATGGCGATGGTTTAGCGGATCGATTGCTCACATCTCCTATAGTGGCTATAGACTCTGATCAAGATGGAATTGAAGATTTTCGTGATGCCGATTCAGATCAAGACGGATTAAGCGATCGCTTTGAATCCGGTGGCGACGATGCTGATGGCGACGGTCGAGTCGATAATTTTGTCGATATCAATATGGATGGCTTAGACGACAGCTATGCACTTCAAGCACGCGCTCTGCCGGATACCGATCAAGACGGTTTCCCGGATTACCGTGATATAGACAGTGATGGTGACGGTGTTACCGATGCTGAAGAAGCTTTTGGCATGCCTGCGTCCTCCACGCCTATCGAGCCCTCAGTGCCGTTCAATTCGAGACCAACCTCGCAAAATGATGAGATTACCCTGCAAACGGGTGAAAGCGGCAGTGTGTTTGGGTGTACCTTGAACTATGAAAGCAATACTAGACAACCTGTTGACCCGGTACTTCTACTGATGATAGCTGTAAGCATGATGATTGTGTTGCGTCGTCGAGCAACGTCAATTTGCACCCAACTAAAGTCTTTTCGCACACGTTCCGCAGGGGTTATTGCAGCCTCGGCCTTATTGCTTGGTGCATGTACTACCTCGCCAGGCGTGGCTCCGATTGATAACGCAAACTTTATTCACGGTTACGCGGGAATCGGTCTTGGTGCGAGCTTTCTTAATGCAAACACCACTGATATTCCACTGGAACAAGACGAAAGTTTCAGCGCAGCAGGTCAACTCACGCTCGGGCTTTCGCTGAGTTCACGTTTTGCGCTGGAAGCGCGCGGGGCAGATTTAGGGCAAGCCACATTTATCAGTGGTGAAGCCGTTGGTTATCAGGTCGCAGACGTATCTGGTTTGTACAAACAGAGCTTTTCACCTAGCTCTTCTAAGTGGACAGGTTTTGGCCGGTTGGGTGTGGGTGCCTTGTTTAACGATGGTGATATCGACACAACACAAAAAAATAAAACCCATGTGCTGGTTGGCTTTGGCGCAGAGTATGCGTTGTCGCCACGCTCGGCCTTGCGTGCCGAATGGCAAGGCCATGACGTTGATGTTATGCACACACAATTTAGTTTTTTATTTCGCTTTGGTGCGCCTTCGACTCATCGCGCGCCAGTCATTGCAGAGAACACAACAACTGAAGGCGAAGAACGTTTAAGTGATTCAAGTTTTCAGGCGGTACCCAAAAAAACGCTCAAGCCACCAGAGCCGATAACTGTCGAGCCACCTGAACCTGAGCTTGTTGTCCGAACACTCCCAAGACCTGCGCCAAATCCAAAGCCGAGACCAAGGCCGGTACCAACACCTGCAGCAGTGGAGCCACCATCAGCACCGCTGCCCGAACTGCTAATTGCCGAGCCAGAAGTGTTTGCAACGGCTGAGGAAGTGCCTGATGAAGCACCAGCAAGGCCACAAACCACGCAAGCAAACCCACCTACGTCTGATGAACAACTCGCCTTGGTCACACCTGAGGACGTAACCCCCCCAGAATCGGGCTCCGAGAGCCCAAATTCCCTCATTTCAGCACCGGTTGAGCGAAATAATCTGCCCAGCAATGCGGATATCGACAAGGACGGCATTGTTGATGCATCTGATAACTGCCTTGGCACAAAAGCCGGGGAGCCCGTATTAGCAAATGGCTGTTCATTGTTTGCCGATCCGGTGCCGGGATTAAAGTTCTTACCCGATACTGATCGACTAACAACTGAAGCCAAAGGCGTATTAGATACGGTTGCAAACGTGTTAACTGATGAGAGTGACATTCGCATAACAGTTGCGGCGCATACCAGAGCGTCAACTGACCCGAATGCCGCGATGTTCTTAACTCGTCGACGCACGATCGCCATTATTCGCTACCTATCCGATAAAGGAATAGATGCGACTCGGCTACGGCCCGAGGCCTATGGTGATACTCAGCCTTTAGCGAGTGCTGCGAAACCTAGTGACAACGACCGGGTTGTTTTGTCACGAAGATAATTTGCCCGGCGTTTAAATTTGAACCGTTCGTGTTGCCACACAGGCAAACGGGCAAAGGAAAAAGGCATGTTTAAACTGAACCCTCTTGTTGCGGCTGTATCTGTCGCACTTGTTTATCCTATGACAGCGTTTGCCGTCGATACAGGTGATGCACCAGCAAGCTACGGCTTGGCAACTCACGAAGTTGTGGCGAATGCGCCATTTTTGGGTGAAGTGCCACCTGACGACAACACGGTGTTTAATTCAGCTGCTGCTGATGGCGACGATAACGGCGCGACGCCTGATGACGAAGACGGTATATTCGCATTTCCACCATTGGTGTCGAATGCAAAAGGCTATCAAGTCAACGTCTTTGTATCCAATCCAACAGCACTAGATGCCAACCTTGTTGGCTGGGTTGATTTCGATGGTAGCGGTACCTTCGAAGCTGACGAAGCCATTTCAGCCGTTGTGCCGCCGGGTGCAGATAACCTGAAAATCAAATTAATTTGGCCTGACAACTTCGGTATTTCAACCGACTACTTTGGTCCAACTGCTGCACGATTTCGAATTTCAAGTGACCCATTGACCGTTAGCGATGCACTGGGCGATGCGACTGATGGCGAAGTTGAAGATTATGCCTTAGCTATTCTTTTAGATTCAGACGGTGACGAAATTCCTGATACAGAAGATCTTGATAACGATAATGACGGTATTCCAGATCTTGTAGAAGGTACAACGGTTGATACCGATAACGATGGTCGACCTGATTACCTTGATGTCGATTCCGACGACGACACAATTCCCGATTACGCAGAAGCTGGCCCTGACCCAAGTAACCCACAAGATACAGACGGTGATCTGCGTCCAGATTACCTCGACACCGATTCGAACAATGACGGTGTTGATGACATCTTAGGTGACTCTGGCGATACAGATGGCGACGGCATCTTAGACTCTGTAGAAGGCACTCTAGATAGCGATGGCGATGGCATTATCAATTCTAACGACATAGATTCAGATAACGATGTTATCCCTGATTCAGTTGAAGTTGGTTCAACTTCTTCAGGCGAACCTGTGGATACAGATGGCGATCTAATTCCTGATTACCTTGACTTAGACAGTGATAACGATGGTATTCCCGATATCTATGAAAGTAACCGTAATGAAATCAGCATCGATGCATTAGACGGCAACCGAGACGGTGCTGTTGATAGCACCTTAGTATTTGGTGCTAACGGTTATGTCGATATTATCGAAACTCAAACAGACAACGGCATTCCCATATATGCGATTCCTGACACAGACTCTGATGGTGTACGCGATTTTCGCGACCTGGATTCAGATGATGATGGTGTTAACGATGTGCTCGAATCAGGTGCTACCGATGTGGATAACAACGGCCTTGTAGATGCCTGGATTGATGTGAACGGCAACGGTGTACCCGATGCGTATGACTTTGTAATAACGGGTGGTGTGGATACTGATGCTGACGGTGTAGATGATTCAGTGGATGGTAGCTTTGTTGCTGGTGCTGATGCAGACGGTGATTTAATTCTGGATTCTGTTGACTTGGACATTAACGGCGACGGCATTGTCGACCAGGTATTGTCTGATCGCACAAACGATCTTTTTCTGGTCAATGTATTACCTGATGCCGATGGCGACTTTATGCCAGACTTTCGCGATGGTGATTCAGTGGGCGTTGCAGCCTCAGAGAGCACAGCAACTGCAGGTACAACCGCTGGTGATACAACCGCTGGGACCACGGGTGGTACAACAACGGGCACTACACCACCTACGTCTGGAACAACTGGCGGAACAACTGGCAATGCCGGTACTGTTGAAACCGGTTTAAGCGGTAACGCGTGTTCTATAGGTTCAGGTCCTGGTAACGACCCATTGTTCCCAGGCATGGTATTGCTAAGTTCATTGATTATGTTTGTTCGGCGTAAATCACTAGCGAATCTATTTAACCGATAAATATTAGGCCTTCACTCGGCAAGGATGCCGAGTAGGGGCAACCACTACCTGTTTTAACCCTCCCACGTTCGCTACCTATAACGGTTATAAAAATCCCGTTTTACGCGTAGTTGTAAAAAAGTTCTGAAACTACGTAAATTAATTTTTTTGTCTTCCTTTTCTTGCGACTGCATCACATTTAGCGTGCCAGCGCGGACCTAAGCCGCATGGTAGCTGGTTAGCGTTGTAAGACTTGAAAATTGGTTCTCGTAGCTAAACTACAAATTACCCTAAAAACCGCTAAAACAAGGCAGTTTGTGTACAAAAATTCAAACATTTTAGCTTGAATCTTGCCTTCTCTCTTGTATAGTTCGCTCCCTTGCAGCCGCTAACTTATAGGTTATGCGGGGGTTAGAACCAACCCTATTTTGCCAACGGAGAATGCGATGAATCTGCCGGCCACAAAAATGACCAGCACCCTGGATTTGACACAGTACGGAATAAACAACGTTTCGGACATTGTCCATAACCCAAGTTATGAGCATCTGTTTCAAGAAGAAACCAGTAGCGAGCTTGAAGGCTTGGAAAAAGGCATAGTCACACAAAGCGGTGCCGTCGCTGTCGATACTGGTGTGTTTACAGGTCGTTGCCCAAAAGATAAATACATCGTAGAAGATGACACAACGCGTGACACCTTATGGTGGGCTGCCCAAGGTGAAAACGATAACAAACCAATAAGCCAATCCGTATGGAACGATTTGCTCGCTACGTCGACTGAGCAGCTCTCTGGCAAGCGCCTTTTTGTTGTTGATGCCTATTGCGGTGCGAATGTTAGTACCCGTCTAAGTGTTCGCTTTGTCATGGAAGTGGCTTGGCAGGCGCACTTTGTAACCAACATGTTTATCCGCCCAACAGAGGCAGAGCTTGCGACTTTCGAGCCTGACTTTGTTGTTATGAATGCAGCGAAAACCACGAACCCAAAATGGCAAGAGCATGGTTTGAATTCAGAAAATTATGTTGCGTTTAATTTAACTGAAAAAATCCAGATCATTGGCGGTACCTGGTACGGCGGTGAAATGAAGAAGGGCATGTTCGCCTACATGAACTATTTGCTACCGCTTCGTGGTATTGCGTCAATGCACTGTTCTGCCAATGCCGATGCAAATGGCAACACCGCTGTGTTCTTTGGCTTATCGGGTACAGGTAAAACAACACTATCGACAGACCCCAAGCGTCAGCTAATTGGTGATGATGAACATGGCTGGGACGATGATGGTGTATTCAACTATGAAGGTGGTTGTTACGCCAAAACCATTCGACTAAGCGCTGAGGCTGAGCCCGACATTTACGGTGCGATAAAGCGCGATGCCTTGTTAGAAAATGTTGTCATCAATGCTGATAACACGGTTGATTACGATGACGGCAGCAAAACAGAAAATGCCCGCGTGTCATACCCAATTCATCACATTGAGAATATTGTGAAACCTGTTTCACGGGCAGGGCACGCAAGCAAAGTTATTTTCTTATCGGCAGATGCGTTTGGTGTGCTTCCACCGGTATCAATCCTGACACCTGAACAAACTCGTTACCACTTTCTATCAGGCTTTACAGCAAAGCTTGCCGGAACCGAACTTGGTGTTACCGAAGCACAGCCCACGTTCAGCGCTTGCTTTGGTAAAGCTTTTTTGAGCTTACATCCAACAAAATACGCCGAAGAACTGTCCAAGCGTATGGATGCAGCTGGCTCAAAAGCCTACTTGGTAAACACTGGCTGGAACGGCACGGGTGAGCGAATTTCGATCAAGGCGACTCGTGCAATCATTGATGCCATTCTGGATGGCTCGATCGAAGCTGCCGACACAACGGTGATACCGATGTTCAATTTATCGGTTCCAACTGCATTAAACGGTGTTGACCCAAGCATCCTTGACCCACGTTCGACCTATGATACAGAGGGTCAATGGGAAGAAGGTGCAGAAAAACTGGCCAAATTGTTCATCAAAAACTTCGACCAGTACACAGATACTCCTAGCGGACAATCGCTTGTGACGGCAGGGCCCATTTTGAGTTAATCTGTCGCCACTGAGTTTGGTAGGAGGTACACCTAAAACGATCTATCAGTTCAGATTCAAGTAAGGTGTTCAGCGCGCCGCCACAATTGCACTAAATAAAAGTCGGATACCGGCTTTAAAATAAAGCAATTTTGGCGGCGTTTTTGT
>CALHOU010000147.1 GCA_938035945.1 uncultured Granulosicoccaceae bacterium | reverse complement strand
GTGCTTTGGCGTATCTATGCGAAGCGTTCCATTGTTTGCGCTGGTGCAACCGAACGTTCTATAGCGTTTGGCAACAACGACCGACCAGGCATCATGCTCGCAGGCTCGGTCCGCGCTTATGCCAATCGTTGGGGCGTCACCCCTGGTAAACGCGTGGCAGTGTTCACGAATAACGATGATGGATGGCGCACCGCATCTGATCTTGCTGCAAAAGGTGTTGAAGTATCGGCAGTTATCGATTCACGCAGCATCGATGCCCCTGTGTCAATCAATGGCGCATCCGTTGTCATGGGCGCAAGCGTCATAGATACGATGGGCCGCACCGGAATCCACACTATTGCTTTGTCGAACAAACAAACCATAAAAGCGGATTGCTTGGCCGTGGCTGGAGGCTGGAGCCCGAACGTACATCTAACCTGTCATCAACGAGGCCGACCAGTATGGAACGAAGAACAAGCGTGCTTTGTTCCCGGTGGTGAGTTGCCACCAGGTATGCACGTAGCGGGGGCTGCAAATGGCCATCTCTCATTAGGCAGTGCGATAAACTCAGGTGTGACTGTTGCAAGTGATGTCTTACAATCACTCGACATGAAACCGGCCAATTCGAACGCTGCATCGGCTGAAGATGAATCAACCCGCATCGAAGCTTTTTGGCATGCAAAGCAAAGCACAAAACGATGCTGGATAGATTTGCAAAATGATGTCACCACCAAAGATATCGTGGTATCACATCAGGATGGTTTTCGTGCTGTTGAACACCTAAAGCGCTACACCACTTTAGGTATGGCAACTGACCAGGGCAAAACATCAAACGTGTTAGGCCTTGCACTAATGGCCGAACAATCTGGAAAAACAATACCTGAAACAGGCACCACCATTTTTCGACCACCGTACACACCGGTTCCCATAGGTGCTTTGGCAGGGCGCGCCCGTGGTAAAGATTTTAAACCAACTCGACGCACGCCCAGTCATGATTGGGCGCAAGCACGCGGAGCCATTTTTGTCGAAACCGGCAATTGGCTACGAGCGCAATGGTTCCCTATCGAAGGTGAAACGCATTGGCGCGAAAGTGTCGATCGTGAGGTTATACAAACGCGAAGTTCTGTTGGCATCTGCGATGTAAGCACGCTGGGTAAAATCGATATCCAAGGTAGAGATGCTGGTGAATTTTTAAATCGCGTCTATGCCAATACATTTGCAACACTTGCAGTGGGTAAAGTTCGCTACGGCGTGATGTTGCGAGAAGATGGCATCGTGATGGATGACGGTACAACTGCTCGCATGGGTGAACATCACTATGTGATGACCACCACAACAGCCAACGCTGTTAGCGTTTTTCGGCACATGGAATTTTGTCGACAATGTTTGTGGCCAGGATTGGATGTACAGCTCATATCAGCCACCGAACAATGGGCGCAATTTGCAGTCGCAGGACCAAACGCGAGAAAGCTTTTAGAAAACGTTGTCGACGCTGACTGCCCGATTGATAACGAGTCATTTCCGTTTATGGCCTGTGGCGATATCACCGTTTGCGGCGGCATTGCGGGCCGCTTGTTCCGAATTTCGTTCTCGGGTGAATTGGCTTATGAAATCGCTGTGCCCACGCGCTACGGCAACAGCATGATGGACGCACTCATGCGTGCAGGTGAAGACTATGACGCTATTCCTTACGGTACTGAAGCCTTAGGTGTTATGCGCATCGAAAAAGGCCATGCCGCAGGCAATGAGCTGACCGGGCAAACCACGGCTGCCAATATCGGACTTGGCCGGATGGTATCGAAAAAGAAGGATTCAATCGGCAATAAACTCTCGGAGCGTGAAGGCTTGAACAAGCCAAATGATTTAGCGCTCGTCGGTTTTAAACCAACCAACCCATCACGCAGCTTAAGAGCCGGTGCGCATTTTGTGACTAAGGGAAATGAGGCAACGACACATAACGATGAAGGCTGGATGACATCAGTTGCCTACTCACCCTCGATGGAAATTTCAATAGGATTGGGTTTTATCCAACGTGGGCAAGATCGCATTGGCGAAATCGTTACCGCTGCCGACCCACTTCGTGGCGAATCGATAGATGTAGAAATCGTATCCCCACACTTTATCGACCCGGAAGGAGAACGTTTACGTGGCTAACATCACTTTAGAAGCACAAACACCTTTACGCGGTTTTAGCGAAAAGTTTGGTAGCACAAACCTATCGGAAAATCTGGACACCTCTATTTTTTCGATTGGCTTGGCGTTAGACACAAGCAAGGCATTGGAGTCGATTAGTAGCGTGCTCGGTGCGACATGGCCGAACACCGGCTCAAGCACATTAAACGATAACGGGACCATACGATTACTCGGGCTGCAAGCCGATCAAATTTTTGTGTTAATGCAAGCCGCTCCATCAGCCGACGGGCAAGCTGCACCCTTACCTGCCTTGGATGAATCGGCTTATGTAACCGATCAATCTGACAGCTGGGCCAGTTTGAGAATTGACGGACCTAATGCAAGACGCGCATTAGAACGCATTTGCCCGATAGATTTGCACCCATCCATGTTCAGCGTGGGTGCGGTTACGCGCACATCGATGGAGCATTTAGCCGTGATTATTCTCAGAGAAGATGAGGATAGCTACGTATTACTATCCCCGGCATCATCAGCCTTGTCGTTTTTACATGCAATCGAAACGTCACTGCATAACATTGCAAGTTAAGGTCTGTGAACTAACGAATCGGTGGCGCGTATAACAGCCCACCGTCTGTCCAAAGCCTGTTAACACCGCGAGCCAAACCTAAAGGCGTGCTCTCACCAACGTTACGCTCGTACGATTCAGAATAGTTGCCTACGTGTGTAATAACATTGGCACACCACGCATTGTCAATACCCAACAAGCTTCCAAACTCACCTTCAACACCGAGTAAACGTGCGGCTGCAGGCGTAGCCCGCGCGGCTGAACGGCTCACATTACTAGTCGTGATGCCCATTTCTTCGGCGTTAATCATGCAGTTCAGTGTCCAACGAACAACATTGCCCCAATTAGCATCACCTGCTCTAACCATCGGTCCGAGAGGTTCTTTAGAAATTACCTCTGGTAGCACTAAGTGTGCATCCGGACGAGATAAGGTTGCACGCGTTGCGGCAAGTCCTGATCTATCCGTTGTCATAGCCGCACACTGACCACCCTCGTATGCACGATTAATCTCAGCATTGGTATCAAAATACACTGGGCGATAACGCATTTTACTGACTTTAAAAAAGTCAATAGCGTTTAGTTCCGTGGTGGTGTCTTTAATTACGCAGATTCCCTTGTTATCCAATTCCAATGCGCTACGAATACCCGAACGTTTGGATACCATGAAACCCTGGCCATCGTAGTAATTAACGCCAATGAACTCACCGTATTCAATGTTGCGCGACATGGTCCAGGTTGTGTTTCGAGCCAGTAAATCGATTTGCCCGGCTGTTAATGCGTCGAAACGCTCACCAGCTGTCAAGGGCACGAATTCAACCGCCTTGGGGTCGTTGAATACAGCACTGGCAACAGCGCGGCAAAAATCAGAATCCAAACCAGAATAGTCACCAAGACTATTGGCTTCGGCAAAACCTTTTAGTCCTTTGTTAAGCCCGCAAACAACTTTGCCACGTGATTTTACTTCTTGTAGTGTGTTTGATTGAACATTTGATTGAGCGGGCGCAGCAGAGGAAAATAAAACCGTGCTTACAGATATGAGTAGGGCCCCAACCGTTTTAATTATTTTTTTACGCTCAGCTCCAAAGCGTTGTGTCGAGTAGTTCATGTCCATTTTCCGTTGAATGAGTGCTGCAAATACCACTAGCTATCAAATTGACTTTCGAGATAGCCTACAAGTTCGTTTATATTTATTTTTCCATTGAGCGCAAGTTTAAGTTCACCAGTGGGCGAATAAACTAGATAGCCAGGTGAAATCGGAAAGTTCTTTCCTGTCTCTGTCATGATCTGCTCGCTAAACACATCGCCAAAAACCACATGGCTTGGAAATTTAGTCGGTTTTTTATCAACAAATTCTTTAATCTGCGGCATGTACTCGTGACCATCCATGACCAAGCCCAGCACGTGCGCTTTGGAATCTTTGTATTTTTCATGGAAGGCTTCAACCGTCGGCTTTTGTTGCTCACACGGCACGCACTGCAACGCCCAAATCATAACCACGGTCCATCGACCGTCCCCCACATAATCGTTGGTATCGATGCGGTTGCCGTCAAAATCAGTCACAAGAAACGCTTGCGCTTGCATTGAAACGAGCAACAGTGTGGTAGCAATAATTTTTTTGATCATTTTCGGTACATCTCTAATAGGTATCTGCTATCTCCACATCATACAGCGGAGTGCTTAAAGATTCCGGTATTGAACGATTGATACGGCCACAGGCGAATCATCTGACTTATGTCGATAACTTGCGCGAATACATGGCTCAATCTGAACCGCTTTCGGCACGACACCGTAGCTAACAAATTCTTCTTCAACGCGGACGGCTCGAAATTGGGCTTCTTCATTTCGGCCGTCAGCGTCAGTGCAGGCCGTAATTGCAAACACATCGCCATCTTGAAACTTGTCGGCCATTTGCCCCACAGCTTGTTTGTTTCCACGCCCCATAATCGTTGAGTTTTGGTCTTCAAAAATTAAAACCGTTCTGCGCATTTGCGTATACGGCTCCAAATTGATCGGCCGTTCAAGGCTCTCTTTTGAATAAACTCTTTGGCGAGCAAGACTCAATACAAGACTTTGTTTGGTGCGTTTATCCAAGGGCGTGACATCATAATCATTAACCGTAACGGTGCTAACATCAGTGGCGGGCGAACTAAGGTTACTACCGCCCACACCAGAGATAAACGTATCGCCAGAACCGCCCTGCTCTGAAAATATGGTGTCGTCTAAAACGATATCGACGATGCTATCGGTTCCACTGACCAACAACAACGACGATGGGAAAATTCGATTCGGGCCTATATCGTATTCACGACGAACTTCAATCTCACCAACTGCGACACTAAAATCGGTTACCTGCCCGGCTTCAGTTTCGGCCACACGTTTACCGTAAGTTACGTAGTTCAAACCTTGATCGGCTGTGACTCGTTGAATACCAAACCCACCATCTTCCAAGGCCCGAATTAAGGTATTACCAAATGCGGTTGCTGGTGGAGACACTTGTAGCGTCGCTGTACCTACTTTCATTTCCGGTATTTGTACCAGCGCCGAAACCAAGTTGGTTGAAATGAGCTGCAGCTGACGCAATTCAGCAAGTGGTGTGCGCGCAATTACCTCAGCGTTACCGCCTAAAAAAGGCATAAACAATGAGTCATCGCGTTGTACCAATGGAGCTTGGCAGGCCGTTACGAGAATTAATGACACAATGCTTGCGCTGCGAAACATGGCCTTCATTAACCCTTCCTCCGCCACAGATCGATCACAACACCGCGATTCGGAAAGCCTGGCGTACCAGCTTTCGGCGACCAGCAACCTTCATTAAATACTTTCTCGCGCGATATGCCGGCGGTAAAGAACTCTTCAGCGATTCGCTGCGCTCGTCCTAAGGCCAATCCTTCGTTACCGATGGCCAACCTGGTCTTCCCGTTACTACACCCAATGATGCCGACTAAATCGGTGTTCTCGGAGAACCGTGTGATTAGCTTTTTAACGATTAACTTGCCAGGTCGACCCAACTTTCGTGAGTCATTAGGAAAAATCACCGTTTCACGACCAATGCGATCGTAGTTGTCCGCGATACTTGCGAATGCTTCGTCGAACACGTGGGTCATGTTTTCCAATTTAAACGACTCAGTAAGTAGCAATGGAAAACCAGGGCCGGGAAAAGATGATTGAGCCACTTGTTGCACCAACTCATCTGTTATCAATGAAATGGTTGGTATACCGCCAGCGATAGGTGCCACAGATGTGTACTGCACACTGCCCAAGGCCAATGGCCATATCTCATTAGAATCTGTACTTGGTGTCGTAGCCAGCTCAAAACCCTTTACAGAAATTCTCGATCGCGTACCAGCCACAAGAAAGGGTCCTGCTGGAATAATTGCGTTGTCGTCACGCCACATGAGTGCCGCCTTAGGATTAATCTTGGCAGCTTCGGTGACCGTTTTATAAGAGCGTGTGAGTTCAATTCCACCAACCGAGAGTCGAAGCCGCGTCTCTTGACGCCCCACATCATCAGGTTGAGTCACATCGGCTACCTGCAGGAAATACCTTCCCTGATCGGCATCAACACGCTGCAAGCCATAGCCCATTTCCACCAGACGCACGACCACAGGATTTACATCTCCGGATTCAGTTTCATTGAATTGAATGGTTGTGCCCAGTGGCTCGAGAATCTGCGGCAAAACAGACACCAAATCCAACAGCATATCCTTCTTCAATTGCTGTGCAGATGTAGTAACGGGTTCTTGCACACCAACCGGTACTGGCCCTGAGGATGCGCACCCTATAAGAAATAGCAGGGTGCCAAACGTGGCGATTTCTGCCAACCTACGACTCAGCTTTACGCCCACAGATGTGATAGCGCTAATGATGAATAGGGTATTGGTAAGATCTCGCACGCTGGATACAGATTCGGGCATGATAACTCCGTAAATAATGTTTGCAGGCCAAGCTACTGATTTTTGGCTAAAATATGTGAGTGAGCCTGACACCAGCAGGGTTTACAACAGGCTGGTTGATTTGCACAAATTAGGACACAAAACTACCAAATATCGCCCTCGAATACAGCCGAAATAGCCTGAATTCGAGCCGTAGTGCTCAATATTATTGTGCATTAATCGCACTAGTAGCAACATTACTGAATCGCGCTTTCGCCCACCAGAAGATGTACGAACTTCAAATATGAATAATAGCCCTATCAGCTCCAGCAGCCTTCCCGAGGACTTTCTCTATGGTGTCGCAACCGCGGCCTATCAAATTGAAGGTGCAGCCGATGTGGATGGACGGGGTCCTTCTGTGTGGGATGACTTCTCTCATACGCCTGGAAAAGTGGTGAACAACGACAACGGTGATGTTGCCTGCGATCACTACAACCGATGGGAAAGCGATCTTGACTTGATAAAACAGCTAAACGTGGATGCTTATCGGTTTTCTTTTTCATGGTCTCGCATACTCCCACAAGGCGTAGGTCGTATTAATGAAAAAGGCATCGAATTTTATGACCGGTTGTTGGACGGGTGTTTGGCCCGAGAGCTTAAACCATTCGCAACCTTATTCCATTGGGACTTGCCCTCCGCCTTGCAACAACACGGTGGTTGGACCGATAGAAATACCGCCAGCGCATTTGCTGATTACGCTGAAATCATTGCCACACGATTTGGCGATAGGCTTGCATCCCTAACCACGTTTAACGAGCCTTGGTGCTCATCCATTCTAGGTTACCTCGAGGGCATTCACGCACCAGGGCACAAAGACCTTGATCAAGCAATTAAAGCTATTCACTACCAACATCTGGGTCATGGCTTAGCCATAGAACGTGTCAAAGCACTTAAACCTAACTTACCGTTGGGCATAGTGTTAAACCTACAATCAGTGTATCCGGGAACCGAGTCTGAACAAGATCAACAGGCCGCCATAAGGCACGAAGAGTTTAACAACGGAGCTTTTCTTGACCCGCTATTCAAAGGCGAATACCCAAGCGCATTTGTTAAGGCGTTAGGCGAAAAATTACCAACACAGTGGCAAAACGATTTAAAGCAAATCCATCAACCGCTCGATTTTTGGGGCTTGAATTACTACACACCGGCCCGAGTAATCAACAATACAAACACGAACGCAGCTTTTCCGCAAAGCGCTGCAGCGCCCAAAGATCCGAATTGTGCGGTAACAGATATCGGTTGGGAAATAAACGCCTCAACTTTTCAAGATTTAATGATTAAGGTCTATGAGCGCTACACATTGCCACCTTGCTACATAACAGAGAACGGAGCGTGCTTTAACGATGAGCCTATCAACGGTGAAATAAACGACGACAGACGCGTTCAATACCTAAACGATCATATTCAAGCCGTGGCCAATGCATGCAACGCAGGCATACCTGTTAAGGGGTATTTTGCCTGGAGCTTAATGGATAACTTTGAATGGGCGGAAGGCTACACGATGCGCTTTGGCCTTGTTCATGTGGACTATCAAACTCATATTAGAACCATAAAGAAAAGTGGGCATTGGTTCGCTGCACTGGCACAAGAAAACAGCCAGAGCTAACTACATACCGAATTTTCTTATGGCCACTGCGCCAGCAACAGCAACCAGCGCTGATATACATGTGCCCCACACAAGATCGACGATGCTCATGGTAAGCGGCCAGTCTTTGATGGTGGCTAGATTGGTGACGTCGTAAGTGCCGTAAGCGATAAAACCAACAACTGCGCCATAAAAAGCAATGTTGAGTAAAGATAATTGTGGTTGATCCGGCCGAACTGCAAGCAGCACAATTCCGGCAGAAAATAACAGATAGAAAATGCCTGCCGGGACGAATAATATATCTTCGCGCATCAGCGAACCTAGCTGAGCTGCGTAGAATTTCTTTGCTATAAGCCCCAACCAAATCGCGTCTATAACAAGAAATGTTGACAAACTTGCAACGTAGGCAATAATAAAATTCTTCATGCGATACCCGTGAGTTGGCTTAATAAAACTATACGTATGTTGGTGTCGATCGGTTTTATCGACCCACTAGAAATCTGCTGGTGCATAGAATGCAACGCGCTCCTGCGAATCAGGATGGTTAAAACTAAGCGCCTGCGCATGCAACATTAATCGCTCCCCCTCAATACCGTACAATCTGTCACCAACAATCGCTGCGTTAAGCCCGTTTTTATGTGCAGCATGTACGCGCAATTGATGTGTACGTCCAGTTATGGGTTTAAATATCACGCGTACGCCATTCGCGTTAATCGAAGAATCAGTCTGATACCAAAGTGTATCAGCACGTTTTCCATACTCATAGCACACAATCTGTGAGGGTCGATTATCAATATCCAACCTGAGTGGTAATTGTATTCGGCCGCCCTGACCTATCGGCGAGCGGCATAAAATGGCGACATAAACTTTGCTAACCTTGCGATGTTCGAACTGTTGTTGCAAATGCCGATGACCGGATTTTGCTTTTGCCAACACCATTAAGCCCGAGGTATCCAT
>CALHOU010000146.1 GCA_938035945.1 uncultured Granulosicoccaceae bacterium | reverse complement strand
TCAGGAGATAATATTTATTGCTGGTTTGTAGTTAGTAATATATTAGGTCAATAAAAGTTATTGTGATTGCTATTTCAAGCGTTTTAACCATACTGATTGGCATGCGGTTACAACATTTTAAATATCAGAATCAATCCCCTCAAGATAACTCTACGCGAGAATTACCTTGAGGTTCAATGCAGAACCACGGCGTTTTAACCACCATCGGCAAGATCAGTATAGATATACCGCTCCTGGACCGCGCAATGAGTTATCGGTTTGATCGCCATTGATGCCCGTGGCTGAGCTCTGTTCGTTTACCGCCCCCACGGCAAGCGTGTTGCCATCCAAGCTTATGCTAATGGCAGCACCAAATTTGTCGCGACCATCGGTGTTGCTTGCTTTTAAATACGCCTGCTGATGCCAATCACCACCGTCTCTTACGAACATATAGACCGCCCCTGATGCTCTAGCTAAGGCGTCATTTTGCTCTGCATTAACGCCGGTAAAAGCGCTGAACTCTTCATCAGCACCAACAGCCAGGGTGTTGCCGTTCATGCTTAAACTTAGGCTGATACCGAAGTACGCGTATTGTCTAGCATTACTGGCATTGAGTCGCACCTGTTGAATCCAGTGTTCTTCAATGTGAGCGTACACATAAACAGCCCCAGTACTCACACTCTCGCTAGGCGCGCCAATTGCGAGTGTTTTCCCATCACCACTTAAGCTCACTGACCAACCAAACAGTGTGGAAGCACCAGTAGTTTCTGAGTAGAGATGAGCTTGCTGATTCCAACTACCATTATTTCGAGCAAACACATAAACAGCCCCAATATTGCTTGCTTCGGTACCGCTGGTTGCACGTTTTTCATATACAGCGCCGACGGCTAAGGTGTCACCATCCGCGCTTAGCGATAATGCCTTACCAAATTGATCAGTTACTTGGGCGTTGTTGGCTTTTAAGTAGGCTTGTTGTTGCCACGTTCCATTATGTCGAACATACACATAAACGGCACCTGCGTGGTATATGAAATTGTTATTTTGATTGCCATTAACACCCGTTGCCGAGCTACTCTCGCCACTGGCACCAATTGCAATGGTATTGCCGTCGGCACTTAGACTCAGTGCCTCCCCAAAATAATCTCCCGACTCTGAGTTGCTCGCCGTAATCTTATCTTGTTGTTGCCACTCGCCATTCTGACGTGCATAGATATAGACCGTCTCTGTGTTTTTGCTGCCAACGGCCAGTGTGTTACCGTCTGCCGTAAGGCCAACTGCTGTACCAAAGCGGTCGTTGTTTTGCGGATCATCGCTTTTGATATAGGCCTGTTGTTTCCAGTAACCATCGGTTCGAGAAAAAACGTAAACAGCACCCGTGTGGATTCGTGAATTATCGTCTTGATTTCCATTAATTCCACTCGCAACACTTTCTTCCTGTACCGCAGCCACAGCCATTGTGTTGCCATCTGCACTTAGACTAACAGCCGTACCAAAGCAATCTGGTGCTTCTGTATTACTGGCTTTGAAATAACCGATCGCACCTTCCATTGTGCCCATTACCATGACCAGTTCAGAGTCCACACAAATATCACCGCGACAAGATTGCACGAGGTATTGAGCATTGACTCTGGCATACAATGCTACACGGTGATCGTAAGAGCCTGTGACGGCGCTCAGTTCTCCACTAACATCGGTGAAGCCTGATATCCCATCCGGGTTTTCAAGCACTCGATAAGACTGAGCCGTTGGCGTTGTCTGCCAGTTAAGTCGAAACGTTTTATCTTGCTCGAATGAAAGTGTTGGTTGCACGGGGTCTGGAGCGTTAACCACATCTGGGTTGGTGCCTGCAAGCAGTTCATCTAGATTGCTACGGCCATCATTGTCGTTGTCCCAAGGTGTTTCGTCGAAATCATTGGTATTAATTTGAAGAATTTGCGAATCGGTAGTGTCTGTTTTAAACACCCTTTCGTAGCTGGCGAGTACCAAATTCCCATGGCTATCAGAGAATGTTATCTCCAATAGGCTTTCAGTGTCGGCTGGAAACTCGTGAAAAACTACCCAATTTTCACCGTAGACCCATTGCGCATTTATTTCGATATCCGCCCAAAGCAACCGCATGTGCAGATCATCGGACATGTAGGCCGGCACCGTAATGTCAAAGCCAACGTGTACGGTTGAAGGCAATGAAGATTCGGTTGTAACTTGTGTGGACGTGTCATCCACCAGGTTTGAATCGTTAGCTTCAATTGACGGTGTACTGGCTGACACATCGAAAGAGGGTTCGCTCTCATTGACGGTGCTTACAGTCGCATCATACTCGTTTGTTAGTACAAGGTTAGACTCCGGGTTCGATGAGCCGGAACAACCAGAGAGGGCTACAGTGCAGATAAAGAGAAACGTACCGCGTCGAATTAATTGAGTGGGGCGTAGAATTTTCATATCCTTTTGACCTTTCGCTAGAGACCGTGTGAATAATCAGCACAGAGGTTTGTGTAGATTTTGTAATTGCTTCATAGCTTCATAGCTTAATCAGAAAAGTTGAATGACCTATGGTAAAACTACCGCTTGGACGCACTTAGGATTTAATATGTAGTGATAATGAGAGGTGATTCTCTTAATGGAACAACGCCATGGTCATTGCCAATGTCTTATGTGTGTCACGCAATTGCTACACATGAACTGACCTATTCCGATACCGTGGGAAGCACTATCGACTGGTTAGTACAATCGGTTAGCACTGACGATTGGAAGGCTAAGCTACCCTATTTGGCAGGCTATCCTTATGATCAATTTGATTACAATAATGATGATGAGGCACTTATATAATTCAGGGCGGATTAATATATTTTCGAAACATAAGTCGTATGGTTAATATCATACGATTGTTAAATACAATCCCTAGTGCGTGAGTATTCTCGATTGGAAAATAGTCAAGTACAGTCTGCACGCGTATGTTGAGTTGAAGTCCAGCCCATGAACAATAAGAAATCCATGAACAGAATCGTCGTTTTTGGAAAACCGGCAAGTGGAAAATCTACCCTCAGTCGGCAGATGTCGGCGGTTACGAACATAAAGTTGATTCCGCTAGATTTAATTGAGTATGAAAAAAGTGGGGAGCGAATATCTGCCGAAATATACGCGGCAAAGCATGCTGAGTTGATAGCTGAAGAGAAATGGATCATTGAGGGGCTAGGTACAATCCCGTCCTTCTGGGAGCGGATAGACGCGGCAGATACGCTCATCTTTGTCGATTTACCGTATTGGGTAAGTTATTGGTGGGTAATAAAGCGGTTCTTGAAAAGTCCGCTGGTTAAACCGTTGGGTTGGCCAGACGGCAGTTCTGTGCTTAAAGGTACGAAAGCAGGATTCAAGTACCTGAAACTCTCACCCAAATTTTGGACACCTCAGTTGCTTGAAAAGATACAACAGCGTGCCCATGGAAAGAGAATTTACAGGATAACAACGGTTAGGGAGCTAAATCAATTTCCAGGTAAATTCTAATCATTTGGATACCTCGCGTTAACACACCATTCAGTCAAATTCAGCTATGGGATTAAATATGCTGATGCCCACAACTGAATTTTATAGATACTGCGGTTCCGAGAATGCTGCATTCGGACACAATGTGCGCAGTCGATATCTCGATGCTGCTCGGCATCAGGCTAAATTATTTTTGGATGAAATTACTGCGCACGAATTAGCTCTCCACAAGCGGATTTATCCACAACGTTCTAATCAGATAAATTTGTTAAACAACTCACATTTTTACCATTGAAATCACCACCGAAGTATTTCAAGGTTAATCGTGAATAATGGTATGTATAACGTGGTCGATAGTATTTTAATTGCACGTTAAAAGCTCCATTGCACGATAGACTAGATACTGTGAAATCAATAACCACGTACTCAGCGATTGTTATTTCTATTGGCTTGATAATAGGCTGTGATAACCAACCGATTATAGTCTCATCCATAGACGCAAACACCTCACAAAATGCAGATAACAACATTGATTTAGCGCAGCAGCTTCGCAGTAATATTCTGTCATCCTCAAACGGAGAGGGTCTTTCTTGGTTAATGCTGCCGCAAAGTAATGAACTGCAATCGATACCACAAGATCCGTCAAACCCGCTAAGCAGCTCTAAAATCGAACTAGGAAAACTACTCTTTCACGATACCGCCTTTGCGACCAAGGGCGTATCTGCTGAGAGTGGTACGTGGTCTTGCGCTAGCTGTCACCATGCTGCAGCTGGATTTAAATCGGGCGTACCTCAAGGCATAGGGGAAGGTGGGATTGATTTTGGGAGGAAAGGGACATCCAGGCGGTTGAGTGATCAGTTTGACGCCATGGCTCTTGATGACGCTACAAATAAGCCTGATATTCAACCTGTGGCTTCGCCGTCAATTCTAAATTCTGCTTATCAAGACGTTATGCTTTGGAACGGCCAATTCGGTAATGCAACTAATAACCTTATTAACCAAGGTATACCTGAAGAGATTCTGTCCACAGCTGGGACCCCAAAAATTGAAAACAATAGAGCACTACCGGGTCTTGAAACTCAGGCTATAGCGGGTCTTGATGTGCACAGACTTAATGTGGATGAAAATTCGGAGTTGCAACGAAACCCCATCTACACGCAACTGTTCAACCAGTCATACCCGATGGGATCAGCTGATATTAAATCAGATGCGGGAAAAGCAATAGCCGCCTATGAACGAAGCGTATTATCCAACCAGGCACCCTTTCAACGCTGGTTACGCGGTGAAGCTAATGTGCTCAATGCGTCTGAGCTACGTGGTGGAATTCTATTCTTCGGCAAAGCAAATTGTGGCAGTTGCCATCGAGGCCCTGCGCTTAGCTCTGAGATTAATGCAACGGAAGATAGCGTGTTCATGGCGGTCGGGTTCAATGACTTTTCACCAGCGACTCAGTCGTTAGTTCATGGTGTGGTCAAAGACGCCGACAAACTGGGCAGAGGTGGTTTTACGAAAGAAGAATCGGATATGTACAAGTTTAAGATCCCACAGCTCTACAACTTGGCTGACGCAAACGTATTCGGCCATGGCGCAAGTTTTTCGAGTATTCGCGAAGTTTTGGAATATAAAAACCAGGGTAAAGCACAAAACCAACTGTCTACAGCTTATCTGGATGCTAGGTTTATACGGCTCGAACTCTCATCACAAGAAATAGACGATCTAGCACAATTTCTAACTACCGCACTCTATGATCCTAACCTCGAGCGCTATCAACCCGAGTCAGTGCCTAGTGGGGAATGTATAATTGTGGAGCCTGGTACTTTAGATTCGTACAAATTATGTCCTGAATGATGAGCTATAAGGCTAATCATTGACTTGCTTGTTATCGCTGTTCTAAGCACAGAAAGTGAATGGCGTACAAGCCGCAGGAGATATCGCCTAGCCAGATCAGTAGCGGTGTTGGGCTAATGACTAATCCAGACTTTCATTGCCTGCAAGGGTTCAAACCCAAAACCAGACAATGCATTTAGCTCCTCGCCATTTGCGTAGCCCACTACACGCTGAGATGACGCAATGACTTTGCTCAAGGCCGAACTAACTACATCAAGCTCACCAAACCAATTAGACAGGCCGATATCGCAACGCTTTCCATTTAGTAGAAAACCACCTACCACTTGATTATTGCGCTCCACCAAAACAAACCTTAGATCATCTTTACGCCATATATCAGCAGGAAATATTTTCCCTTCCATCGCTGGGTCCCATGCAGATACCCAGCGTGTGAATTCCGACCCGCTCTGAACAACTATCACGTTGCTGTCATCTGATAGAGAATAGTGAGAATCAGCATTGATCAATACACTAAACCAATTGCCAAATACCGCAACTCCGAATCTGCTTGCCGGTAAATCTAAATCAGAATAGCTATCCTTTACACCCCAGCCGGGAGAAAGTAATCCGTTCAATTTTTCAAGGTGCTTCGAAATATCTAATTTCGGGACGGTTGTTATTAAATTCGGGTAGTACGGTGGCATCGGTTGCAAGCTCATCCATACACCGTCAACTGAAACAGGATGCACGCCGTTTGCAATGGCAACACGCTCACACAGGGCAATATTGTTTTCTATAGCGCGTTTGACTTCCAACTGTTTGTACGACTGATCCAAATTCTTATACTCCTTTGTAAGTATTGGACCCAATTCATTGATCGGCACGAGATGCTGTCATGATAAAATCTTGCGCACATATCTATCAACAAAACCTGCCATTTTTATTGATGGGTCATCAATAAAAACTTTAATCACCTGTGAGGCTAATAGAACCAATACCACGTACACGGCAAATGTAGCGACGGATGCCCAGCCGTAGCCAATACTGTTGCTCAAGGTCAACTGCATATAGGCGCAGATTGAGCTTAAGAAAAGAAAGTGAATGGCATACAAGCCGTAGGAGATATCGCCTAGCCAGATCAATAGCGGTCTCGACAATAAGCGTTGTAGATGGTCAGATGCGAGCACCATTATGAGTACGACCACAGCTGCCAGGCTCGGTACATGTGGTGAGATAGATTGTAACCACGGCGGTAGTTTTTTTGCGTCGGTGGCGTTGCCGATAAAGTAGAATGGAAAGGCTGCCAGAACCACTGCTACTACAATGCAAAATGGCGTTAAGAATTTGGGTATTTTATAAAACTGCCGGTGCTTATAGGCGTCTGCCAATAACATACCCCAGATAAATCCATCGTAGTAGCGGGTTTTGCTATAGAGCAGCACGAGCACGGCCAGCAATATCAGTACACGCCACCCATAGCTCATCCAGTTAATACCCAACAGCAAAAGAAACACAAGGATAGAGCCTACTAACTCTATGCGTAGCGTCCACAGTGGAGGGTTATATTCCGATCCAGCTTTGGCCGTTACCAATTGTTTTAGCAATGTTGGCCAATGAATTTCGTTTGTAAAAAATTGGCCGATCCAAAATGTGGACGTGCTTAGTGTTCCTGCTTCGTGGTGAAACAACAACCCAAGCTCGATTAACAACACACCGCAAAAAACCGAAAACAGTAAAACACCAGCTAAGCGAATGGGGCGCTTAACAATTGCGCCAATGAGTCGAATCGTTTGGTGATGCTCACCGATCATGCGCACACTGAGTACGTAGCCACTTAATACAAAAAACAAACACACGGCAAAGTGGCCACTGGTGAACAAACTAAACGGCGGAAATAAAAACGCACTTTCCCAAAGCGCGTGTTGTGACACGCCTTGTGCATTCCCAAACACGGAATAGGGGTAAAAGGCTGCTAGAAAATGGGCAATGGCCACCATGCAGGCGGCAATGCCGCGCAGTGAATCGAAGTGCACGTCACGATGCTTTGCCAGAAGTGTAGTAGATGAGCTAACCTGATTTGAAGTCATAGCAACCAGAGCGTTCGATCTAGGCAATCGTACTGTCGAATTTTTCTCGCCATTTGCGTGCCGCATCGGTGACGGTATTTTTCTCCGCCACTTGCGTGCGTGCAGCGATACCTTCGGCCTGTCGGCGTGCAGGGTCTTGGGCGTAGGCCAACACTGTTTTCGCCAAAGCTTCACCAGCTTCACTGACCACCGAACCGCAGCCGGTTTGTGCAATGGTACGGCCTATGTAGCTCTCTTCCAAACCCAGATAGATAACGGGGCGCCCAGCCGCGCATACGCCATAGAACTTGCTCGGAACGATCAAGCCTTCCATTGCTGGGCGTAAGGATACTAGCTGAACATCAGCACAGCCTAAACTGTATGAGAGTTGATCACGAGGTTGATAGGGCTTGAACATCACCATGTGTTCAAGTCCTTGTTCTTGTACGTCCACGATCATAAAGTTCTTGCGAAACCCGTTGCCAATCATCAGAAAGACGATGTCGTCTCGATCTTTTAATATACGAGCCGCTTCAACGATTATATCCAGATCGTGGGCGATACCCATATTGCCTGAGTAGCCAACAACAAATTTATTTTGCAGGCCCCATTGCGTGCGTAGGGTGTTTTGTGTGTTGGATAGTGGCTGGATTCGAGCATCGTCTGCCCAATTAGGCACGACCATGAGCTTCTCGTTTGGAATGTCGCGATCGTGTACTAGCTGTTTCATTTCATCACTGAGTACCACCGTAAAATTGGCTTGGCGGATAGACCAATCTCTTAATTTGTATATCGCACCCAATACAAAATTGTGTACAGCTGGAATTTTTATTCGAAAGCCGGCTACTTCTGCCACCTCAGGAAAAATGTCTTGCAGCCAATTTGCTAAGTGAGCACGTTTAATTTTCGCTATAAACAGGAGCGGAATTGACATTAATGGTGGGTCGGTTTTAGCGATAATCCAATCACCACGCTTGGTCAGCCACAACATTTTCCACAGCATCACGACATAGAACGTAAGGTAGTCGACAACACGTGACCAAATGCGACCACGACCAAAGCTTGTGGAATACAGCCGAATCACTTTTACGCCGTTAATTATTTCGGTTGAGGGCAGGCGTGCCTTCGGGTCGTCGTATCGGCTGCGGCTGGTAACAACCACGACATCATCCGATTTTCGCGCGAGTTGGTTCGTTAAATCTGACAAAATCTGGCTGGTGGCCGAGATGTCCGGATAGAAAAAACGATTAACAAATATATATTTGGCCATGGGGTCCGTGGTTGCCACTGGTACTCAGGGTTTTTCTCTCTTTTAGTGGCTTAGCCAGCGTATGCAATTTGGGTTATAAATCGAAAACTGCCTAGCTAATTTACCTGCGCTTACATCATTTAATTGTGACGTTATATACATAAATTTGTAAATTCATCTTTGCGCCGTTTTCTTTCGACAATCAATCCGAAACCCGCGGCCGCGAGGATGGGTTACACGATACTATACTCACCTCTAATACGGTGTTTTAACTGACTATTTTGCGCATAGCGATTCAACAACCAGCCCTGCCAAGTTACCGTGTGCCATTCTTTCGTGAACTGGCACAGGCTTCTCGTGAGCAGGGGTACGAGGTAAGCGTGTATTACGGTTCTGAGGAACCTGCTTTGCGTAACGCTGAACCCGACGGTTTCCAAGCCTTGTATTCCCCGATGAAGATATGGCGATTACCCATCGTTGGTGAGCTTCGATGGCACAGCGTGCAATGGCGGTTGGTTGACGGGTATTCTGCCGATGCGGTTGTGCTGTCATCGAATAGTCGCAATATCAGTTATTGGTTTGCTCTGGTTCGAGCAAAATTCAAACGCGTGCCTGTTGCTGTGTGGGGGCATGGGTATTCCAAGCTAGGGGCGAACACACTACGCGATTGGTTGCGAGTCTTACCCATGCGACTGGCTGATGTGGTTATTTTCTATGATGCGCGAACAGCGCAAGCGTTTATTGATGCCGGCTTTGATGAACGTAAAATTGTGGTGGCACACAACGGGCTGGATTCCAAATCGATTGCGCATACCCGCGATCTTAGCCTGGAACGATTGGGTGGCAAGGCGGCGGCTAAGTCGGTATCGGGTTTAGGCCAGGGTCCGGTGCTGATTTACGTTGGCCGATTGCTACCGGAAAATAAGCTCGATGTACTGATTGATGCAATGCCTGCGCTGCGAGAAAAATACCCCGATGTAAAAGTTGTGATTGTTGGGGGCGGCGATACACACAAATCGGATTTGCAGTCGCAAGCCGATGCGCTTGAGGTTGGAGAGAGTTTCATATGGGCAGGCCCCATTTATACGGAAGATGAGCTCGCACCATGGATGATTGCAGCTGATGCATTCGTCTTCCCGAGCAATGTGGGTTTGAGCTTGGTACATGCGTTTAACTATGCATTGCCTGCTGTTATCTGCGCGCCATTGTCTGCACACAACCCAGAGGCTGTGTTGGTGGAGGATGGTGTAAACACGGTTATCGCAAGCGAGCTCTCAGCGCCTGCGTTAAGCGCTGCGTTAGAAAACATGCTGGACTCAGCAGAGCGTTGTGAACAAATGGGCCGTCAGGCCTATTCTTTAGTGCAGGACAAGCACAATGTTAGCGGGATGGTGCGCGGTTTTTTAACAGTATTTGATAAGTTTAGA
>CALHOU010000145.1 GCA_938035945.1 uncultured Granulosicoccaceae bacterium | reverse complement strand
TATTGCCTCGTGGAAATAAACCAATTATCTTGTACTAAATAGAATTAGTCATTTGCATGACTGTGCTTATCGCGCCTAAGTGCCGCGCTAGCTTATTTCGGTTTTTCACCAAGACACGGAGACTCACAGATGTCGAGATTTCTAACTACTTTTTGCGCTTTTGTCGCGGTCGCATTTGTACCATTCGCAATAGCAGGCGTAACTGCACCAGGAGATGTTGTGATTACAGCACTGTCGGTTGATAAGCCTTTGACCGATGAAGCTGGCAACGCTGAATCTGGTAAAAAAGTATTTGCTAATCGTAAGCAGGGTAATTGTTTGGCTTGCCACGCAAACAGCGATATGAGCGACCAATTATTTCACGGCGAAGTTGGCCCCAAGCTTGATGGTGTTGCCAGTCGCTGGAGTGAAGGTCAGCTTCGTACCATTCTTGTCAATGCAAAAGCGGTATTCACAAAGCAAACCGTTATGCCTGGTTTCTACACGCTGGATGTGGGTGAAGACGTTCGCAAAGATCTTGTTGGTAAAACCATTTTGTCTGCTCAGCAGATTGAAGATTTAGTGGCCTATCTCGCCACTTTAAAATAGGACACGGGAGCAACGTATGAATCTACAAAGACGAAAATTACTCGGTGGTACGGTTGGCATTGCCACTGTGGGATTGCTTGGCGGTGCAGCAAACGCACTCGCTGCCCCTGAGGATGTTGCCGCGGCAATAAAAGCCATTGCTGGCGATGCTGAAATCGGTTCTGGCATGATTACGCTCACAGCGCCCGAAATCGCTGAAAACGGAAATAGTGTGCCTATTTCCGTCAGTGTTGATAGCCCAATGACAGACGACGACTATGTTGCATCTGTATCTATCTATGCCGAAGGCAATCCGCTACCGGAAGTGGTTACCTTTAATTTCTCGCCTGCCAGTGGCGTTGCGTCAGCTTCAACACGCATGCGATTAGCGCAAACGCAAAACGTAGTTGCTGTAGCAAAGATGAGTAATGGAAGTGTTTTTTCTGATACTCGCAATGTCAAAGTAACCATTGGCGGCTGCGGCGGCTAATAGCAACAGGAGACAAACAATGAGTGCAAAACCACGCGTAAAAGTACCTAAGACCGCTGCTGCTGGCGACATCATCACGATCAAGACTCTAGTTAAACATACTATGGAGTCTGGGCAGCGCAAAGACAAAGAAGGTAATGTCATTCCGCGAAAAATCATCAACAAGTTTGCCTGTGAATTTAATGGCAATCCTGTGTTTTCCGCTGACATAGACCCAGCTGTAGCATCAAACCCTTATTTTGAATTTAAAGCCCGTGTTTCTGAGTCTGGCACGTTCAAGTTTAGCTGGACAGATGACGACGGCACGGTCATCGATACAGAAAAGAAAATCGAAGTTTCCTGATACGCGCAAAAAATAAAGCGCCTGCAACACACAGGCGGAATCAATTGGAGGTGTTCGTGAAGAAATCGCTGTTAGTAAGTAGCTTGTTTGTTGCAACCGCTCTTGCGCATGTGTCGTTCTCCGCAATGGCTGGTCCTGCAGACGATAAATTGGTTATAGATGATGAGCTGGAAATAATTACAAGGACAGCGCCAGCAGAAGGGCACCCCTTGTCTGAGGTAATTTCAGGATGGCATTACAGAACACCAGAAACGCGAGCATTGGAAGCCGATTCGTTCCAGAATCCGGGCATGTTGGGCGTCGAGCAAGGTGAAGAAATTTGGAACACGGTTGAGGGTACAGAAGGTAAATCGTGCGCAAGTTGTCACGACGATGCTGCCGTTTCCATGCAAGGCGTTGGCGCAAGCTATCCTAAATGGGATGCCGACTCTGGCAAACCTATCAACATAGAGCTTCGTATTAATAAATGCCGTGTGGAGAACATGGGCGCTGAGCCTTACAAGTTTGATAAAGATGGACAAAAGCCATTGACGGCATTTATCAAGCACCAGTCTTTGGGTACACCTGTGTCGCTTGATCTTTCCCAAGGCGACATGCAGAAGTGGTGGGAGCAGGGTAAAGAGACGTACTACCGACGCACTGGTCAGTTAAATTTATCCTGCGCTTCTTGCCACGAACAAAACCAGGGTAAGTACATTCGTGCAGATCACTTGAGCCAAGGTAACGTTAATGGATTCCCAACCTACCGCCTCAAGCAAAACAATTTAATCTCTTTGCATAATCGTTTTCGCGGATGTATTCGCGATACGCGTGCTGAGTTTCCAGACGCTTTTTCAGACACGCTCATGGGTCTGGAGGTCTATACCACATGGCGTGGCACTGGACTCTCTGTGGAGACGCCTGCTGTAAGGCAATAACATTGAATGACTACTCGTAGAGACTTTCTGCAGTTTGCAGCAGTCAGCGCAGCGGCCACCGGTTTCTCCGGTGGCCTGTCTAAAGCCGCAGCAACGCAAACGATTACCCAAGATGATTTATTAAAGTTCGATAGCAAAGGCAAATTAACGCTACTGCATATCACTGACATTCACGCTCAGTTAAAACCAGTCTACTTTCGCCCCCCATCCGAAAATTATGGTGTGGGTGCGTTTGAAGGTATACCACCGCACTTGGTTGGTGAGGACTTTCTAAAACACTTCAATCTGGAACGTGGCAGTGCGCTTGCCTATGCCCACACCATGGTTGACTACGTCGACCTGGCGCGCAGCTATGGCAAGCTCGGAGGACTTGACCGGATGGCAACCCTGGTCAATGCCATTAGAGCCGATCGAGGTGATAACAATGTATTGTTACTCGATGGCGGTGATACTTGGCAAGGTTCCTATACTGCTCTGAAAACCAACGCGCAAGATATGCTCGATTGTATGGCCTTGCTCAAGCCTGACGCGATGGTAGGACACTGGGAATTTACCTTAGGTGCTGATCGGGTTCTTGAGATTGTCGACAACATGGCCTACCCGTTTCTCGCCAGTAATATCGTTGATACCGACTGGGAAGAATCCGTTTTTGAAAGCACGGCTTTTTTTGATCGCGGCGACACTCGAGTCGCTGTTATTGGCCAGGCGATGCCGTATACGCCAATTGCAAACCCACGCTGGATGTTTCCTGAGTGGTCGTTTGGCATACGCGCAGAGCTGCTACAGGAGAACGTGGATAAGGCTCGCGCTGATGGCGCGCAAGTGGTGGTTTTGTTATCGCACAACGGGTTTGACGTTGATCAGAAACTGGCGACCGTGATCGATGGGATTGATGTGATACTCACGGGTCACACTCACGATGCTGTTCCTGAGGCCATTAAAATCGGCAGCACGTTGGTTATGTCATCTGGTTCGCATGGCAAATACCTTGGCCGAGTGGATCTGGAAGTGAGTAACGGAAAAATAACCGACTATGCCTCAACCCTGATTCCGGTATTTTCTGATGTGATCGCGCCCGATGCTGCAATGTCGGCAAAAATCGATGAGGTGCGAGCGCCATACGAAAAAGAATTACAGCGCGTAATCGGTAAAACCGAAGGCTTGCTGTACCGGCGAGGTAACTTTAATGGCACTTGGGACGACTTAATCTGCCAAGGCATGATCGAAGAACGCGATGCAGAACTGTCGTTTAGTCCCGGTTTTCGATGGGGTACAACCAATTTGCCCGGGCAGGAAATCACCATCGATGACCTGTATAACCAAACCGCTATGTCCTACCCATCCGTTTATCGATTGGAGTTCACTGGGCAGCGAATAAAGGAAATTCTTGAAGACGTTTGCGACAACCTGTTTAACATCGATCCTTTTTTCCAACAAGGCGGTGACATGGTGCGTGTTGGCGGTATGGGTTATACCTGTGCGCCAAAGCAAGTGATGGGGTCGCGAATAAGTGACATGACTTTGCTTAGCACAGGCGAGCCCATCGATCCCAAGCGCAGCTATGTGGTGGCTGGATGGGCGTCGGTAAATGAAGGTGTAGAAGGCCCGGCAATTTTCGATTTGATGGAAAACTATATCAGCAAGCAAAGTGTTATTAACGTCCCCAAAAATGATGCTGTGAAAATCAGTGGGATGGATTAGTTTTTATTTGCCTAAATACATAGTAAAAAATGAATATATTGTTTATATCTTTAGTAAAGGTTATAGAGAGTGGGTACCAATCAGTATGAAAAGACGTACGTTGTTGAAAAGGGGACTTGCGTTAGGCGGCGGTGTCGGCGCTTCTCTGGCAGGTTCGAATGCGCTAGCTGCGCAACAGCCGGAAACACTGATAACAGAAATTCAGGATTGGAATCGATATCTTGGTGATGGCGTGGATGCGCGGCCTTATGGTCGGCCTTCGCAGTTCGAAACCGAAGCTGTGCGCCGTAATGTACCTTGGTTAACCGCCGACCCGAAGTCCTCGGTTAACTTCACGCCTTTGCATAAAATAGACGGCATCATCACACCCAATGGGCTTTGTTTCGAGCGCCATCATGGTGGTATCGCCGAGATCGATCCTGCTGATCAACGTTTGATGATCAATGGCTTGGTTGATACACCATTGGTGTTCACGATGGAAGATCTGGCGCGTTTCCCAAGAGAGAACCATGTGTATTTTCTTGAGTGTGCGGCTAATACCGGTATGGAGTGGCGTGGTGCTCAATTAAATGGATGCCAGTTTACCCATGGCATGGTGCATAACGTCATGTATACAGGCGTTAAACTCAAACACCTGCTGGCAGAAGCCGGATTGAAATCGAATGCCAAATGGCTCCTGCCAGAAGGTGCGGATTCATCGCATATGACACGTTCAGTTCCAATGGAAAAAGCGTTGGACGATTGCTTGGTTGCAACGCACATGAATGGCGAAGCTTTGCGACCAGAGCAGGGCTATCCCTTACGACTTGTTGTTCCAGGCTGGGAAGGCAATATGTGGGTGAAGTGGTTGCGCCGTATCGAAGTCGGTGATAAGCCTTGGCATCATCGCGAAGAAACATCTAAATACACTGACTTACTCGAAGATGGCACGGCACGGCGTTTTACTTGGGTGATGGAAGTGAAGTCTGTTATCACCAACCCGAGTCCACAGGCACCTATTAATCATGGGCGCGGGCAAACCGTATTAACTGGGTTGGCGTGGTCTGGGTTAGGAAAAATAAAACGTGTGGATGTTTCAATCGATGGCGGGCGTAATTGGAAAACTGCTCGGCTCGATGGTCCGTCTTTGTCGAAATCGGTACATCGATTTTACTATGACTTTAATTGGGATGGCAGTGAGATGTTTTTACAAAGTCGCGCGATTGACGAATTTGGAAATGTCCAGCCCACGAAAACTGATTTGCGTGCAGCACGCGGGGTAAATTCGATTTATCACAACAATGCGATCCAGACTTGGCATGTGCGCAATGATGGCACGACCGAAAACGTGGAGATCGCATAGCATGTCGTTACGTAAAACGATTTTAGGTATAAGTGCTTTTATGGCCTTGGTGTGTTCTGCACCTGCATTGGCTGATGCGGCCGACGGTGAAAAACTCTTCGGCCAGTGTTTAGCGTGCCACCAAATTGGTGAATCGGCTAAACACTTGTTTGGCCCTAAGCTTAATGGCATGAGCAATAAGCCGGCGGGATTGGCTGAAGATTACGTGTATTCCGGCTCTTTTAAAAAAGCTGCGCAGTCGGGCCTTAAGTGGGATGACGAATCGTTGGATAAGTTTCTTGAAGCGCCATTAGATTTTATCGTGGGTACAAAAATGGCGTTTCCGGGTGTCAAGTCAGAAGAGAGTAGAGCATCAATTATTGCTTACCTAAAAGAGTTTAATGAAAACGGTGAGCGAATTAAGGCTGTGGTAGAGCCCAAAATAATTAAGCCCATTGTTATTGAACCTCGCAAGTTAGCGACAGAATTCGTCGTGCCCAAACATGGCGTACTGCATTTGGGGCGTCGCGCATTGGATGAAGAAGTGGTCGCGTGGGATATTGACATACGTCCTGACGGGTTGGGTTTGCCGAAGGGGTCGGGCAATGCCATCGACGGGTCGGAGCTCTACGAGAACCATTGCGCATCTTGCCATGGCAGCTTTGGAGAAGGCACCGTTCGGTGGCCTGTGCTGGCGGGTGGCGAAGATACGCTCACCGAGGAGCGTCCGGAAAAAACGGTTGGTTCCTACTGGCCGTACTTATCAACCGTGTATGATTATATTCGTAGAGCGATGCCATTTGGTAATGCGCGATCATTGTCAGACGACGATGTCTATGCGATAACGGCCTATATTCTGTATTTAAATGATCTGGAAGACGAAGAATTTGAATTGACCTCGGAAAACTTCACATCGATTCGTATGCCAAATGAAGAAAATTTTACTGCTGACAACCGGCATGAAGAGTCTTATCGGCTTACAAACAATTCGGAGCCCTGTATGAACAACTGTGCGGATATACCTGCTCGCATTATTCAGCGAGCAAGGGTACTCGACGTCACGCCAGATAGTGAGTAGTGTGATGCGCAACAATAAAAAATTATGCCTACTGCCGCTGGCGACCCTCTTTTGCGTGTTGACTGTCAGTGCAGCCCAGTCGTCTACCAATGACGAGGAAGTTGCCAAGGAAAATGTTGTACTTAGCACTGAGGCTGAGGTTGGCGTTGCGGATAATCCAGAGAAAAATGCCGAGCAGCTAGCGGCGGTGCTTCAGATAGAAGCAGATAAAGATTACGGTGAGTACTTGGCAGGCGAGTGTGCAGCGTGTCATGCGCCTAGTGGCGGCGATGGTTCCATTCCGCGCATACACGCTAAAGCAAAAGACTACCTAGCCAGCGCGCTGTTGGAATACAAAAATTTACAACGTCCAAATGAAGTGATGCGAGGCGTAACGGCGGCGCTAAGCAATGATGAAATTGCCGCTCTTGCAAGTTATTTTAGTGAGCAATGACACAATAAGCGTTTGATCTAACGTAACTGGGGAGCCGCATGAAAATAACTCGCAGACAATTTCTAAGTTCTTCGCTCGGCTGTTCAGCAATAGCTGCGCAGTTGTGTTCTCCTCGCCTCCTTGCCGGGACTATAACTGAGTTCGGAGACAGTGAACTTGTTATTTTGTCCGATGGAAATCTATCTTTACCATCGCGCTTGATCTTACCCGACACCATTGATCAGGCAGAGAAAGATGCGTTTCTTAATGCAAACCAATTAAATCAATCTCATTTTGAGCCCGATTGCAATGTAGCACTTTGGCGTAACGATGATCGGCTTGTACTGTTCGATGTTGGCGCCGGTGGTAATTTTATGCCGAGTGCGGGTCAGTTACTTAACGATATTGATTCTCTTGGTATTGACCCGGCTGATGTCACTGATGTTGTTTTCACGCATGCCCACCCCGATCATTTATGGGGGCTTATGGATGATTTCGATGAGCTAGCGTTTCCAGACGCACAGTATTACATCAACACGGCGGAATGGGACTACTGGTGGGACGACAACACGTTTAACAAACTGCCTGATGAAAGAAAGTCATTTGCTGTGGGGGCGAAAAGTCGTTTAGAAATTTTGCAAGATCAAATAAAACTGTTTGGCTATGGAGACGAAGTGCTACCCGGCGTTGAGGCGGTTGACACCCATGGCCATACGCCAGGTCATACCTCATTTGCTTTGCATCAAGGATCGAGTAGCGTTTTGGTGCTTGGCGATGCCTTAACCCATCCGATTATCTCGTTTCAGAAAGCGCACTGGCCGTCAGGGTCAGACCAAGACCCAGAAGCAGGGCGCAGCACACGCCTGGCACTGCTTGATCGATTGGTTCAAGATAAAATGCAAATTGTTGGTTACCATCTACCGCATCCGGGAATGGGTACAGTTGACAGACGCGGCTCTGACTATCACTATGTTGGCTCGTAAGCTTTTAAATCGATCGACAAATTTCCATGAAAAATCAAAAAAATAGCGCACGTCGCACATTTCTCAAGCAATCTGGCGCCGCCATGGTGTTCGTTCCAACAGCCGTTTTTGCCAATAAAGCAATGGCTGCAGAGATGCTTGACCCAGCATCGGAAAAGGCGGTAGGCCTTGGCTATGTTGCCAAAACTGAAGTGGAAGGGCAGCTGTGTAGCAATTGTGCTCTCTACCAAAACGGAGACGATACAGCAGGCGATTGCCCACTGTTTCAGGGCGTTAAAGTTGGCGCTAAGGCATGGTGTAACGCATGGGCTGCGAAAGGCTAGAGGCTAATTGCTGTGTGACAACCGGGCTCTAGCCACGCCGTTGTGATTAGAAATTGGGTTGCCAAGTTCGAAGGACTTAATTCACTTCCAACATCTGCGCTTGCACAGTTTGAAGCAGGCGCTAGTTTAGTTGAGTTGGTTGAAGGGGCTCGCGTATTTGGTTCTGGGATGGCGCCCACTCATTTTATTTTGGTCGTTGATGGCTGTGTTCGCGTTCAGCAAATGTCGGAACAAGGACGAGAGATTGTGTTGTACCGTATCCGAACAGGGGATACGTGTGCGTTGACGATTGCATGTCTGTTGGCATGTGAGAACTATCATGCTGAAGCAATAGTTGAGCGCCCCGGCCATGCAGTGGTCATACCACGCGAATTATTTGATTCGCTGGTGGCAAGTTCATCTGAATTTCGACAATTCGTATTTTCATCGTTCGGGCAGCGTATAACGGGGCTGATGAAAATTGTTGAGGATGTTGCGTTCCAACGTTTGGATATTCGATTGTCACAACGCTTGATTGAACTTGCAGATGAAGATGCGGTTGTTAATTTGACCCATCAACAACTTTCCGTGGAGCTAGGCAGTGCCCGCGAGGTCATTAGTCGCCAATTAAAAGAATTTGAGCGAAACGGCTGGGTAGAATTAACCAGAGGCGGTGTGAGACTGATCGACACTGACGCTGTTAAAAAGCTGTCTGTGTCGATCTAGATTGCTTATATTTGTTTATTTATTTGGTCGCAACATTACAAGTACTAGCGCCAACAAGTCGATACAGTGGGCAGAAGCGAACTAAGGCAGTGGCAAATAAAACGGCACCGATGGCAATGGATGCCCACTTTGCAGGGGAGCTTTCCCACAACGGTATTTGCAAAACGAATGGCAATATTATTAAAGCCAAACCCAGTACTATTCTTACGATTCTATCGGCGCTACCGACGTTAGCTGTTTTGAACATGATGAGAAGTCCCCGGTGAAATGAATAACTTTAATGCAAGTTGTGCATCGATTCGCCATCAATAGTAGATGAATTGGTGATTCCCTTATGTGACATAGTCACACAGTGGGTTGGACATACGGCTATCTATACGCGATGACGGTAGCTGAGTGGTAGTTTCTATTTCCTTAGATATATAGTATGTGATCCTAACAACGAATATCCTTGTGATATCGCGACTAGAGTGCCGGTACGTGAACTACCATATTTTTGAAATTAACGCCTTTAAACAATTAACGCATCTAT
>CALHOU010000144.1 GCA_938035945.1 uncultured Granulosicoccaceae bacterium | reverse complement strand
ATGGGCTGGTGGCACGGCTGTAGATCTTGAACTGAACGGTGCAGCTAATGGCGTAATCCTTGATGCTGGCAACGGTGACAAGATTTTCGCGATGACCGAATTCATGTTGTCACCGATCAGTGAGATGCTGGCGTGGGCAATGGCGGTCATGATCGTTGTTCTGCTTATGACGTTTCTGGTTACCTCTGCGGATTCCGCTGTACTGATTGTCAACACAATCAACGCAGCTGGAGACGAGGGTCCAAAATCCCGGCCACACATCATATTCTGGGGTGCTGCACTTGCGTTGGTAGTCGGTGGACTGCTGATTTCAGGTGGCACTGGAGCGATCCAAACTGCAATGGTCATCGGTGCGTTGCCCTTCTCGATCGTGATGGCATTAATGTGTATCGCGCTGATAAAGGCAATCTACAATGATGGTCGTCGTGAGTCAGCTGGTGTTACGGCGGTTACAGCACCGATGCCAACATCGATGAGTGGTGAGGCAACAGCTTAGGGAATTTTCTTTAAACACCACGTGAAAACGAAAAAGGGTCGACCAATTGGTCGACCCTTTTTTTTGCTTAAATTCTTAAACTTTTTTGCTTGGCTGAACGCCTGCAAAAACTTAACTCGGTTATATTTAATTAAGTTCTTAGGATACGTAAAACGTCTTCCAACTCATTACGCAATTGACGCATCATTTGAGCTGATTGGGTGTTGTCGTCTTTAATCGCATCGCCTGCAAGGTGCTGACGTGCGCCGCCGATGGTATAGCCTTCTTGATAAAGCAACCCACGGATTTGACGAATAAGCACCACGTCGTGACGTTGGTAGTAACGACGGTTACCACGGCGCTTGACTGGCTTTAGATCGGGGAATTCCTGCTCCCAGTACCGAAGCACATGAGGCTTAACCTGGCACAGCTCACTGACTTCACCAATAGTGAAGTAGCGCTTGTTAGGTATTACAGGTAGTTCGTTATTGTTGCTGATTTCCAGCATAAGCTTCTACACGCGTCTTGAGTTTTTGCCCTGGTCTGAAGGTCACCACGCGGCGTGCAGAAATAGGAATCTCTTCCCCTGTTTTAGGATTACGGCCCGGCCTTTCGCTCTTATTGCGAAGCACGAAGTTGCCGAAGCCAGATAGCTTCACATCGTGCCCAGCTTCAAGCGCTGTGCGGACTTCCTCGAAAAACTGCTCTACAAACTCTTTTGCCTCACGCTTGTTGAGACCGAGTTCATCGAACAACATTTCTGCCATTGCTGCTTTGGTTAACGCCATATCAAACCCTTAGTACGGCACCGAGTTCGCTGGTTGCGGCCTCCATTATACCGGCCACTGCCTGCTCCACTTCGGATTCCTCTAGAGTGCGCGAAAAGTCTTGCATAATCAAGCCTAACGCGATGCTTTTCTTACCTTTTTCAACTTTTTCACCTTGATACACATCAAAAGTCTTAATGCTGGTGAGCCAGTCTGGTCCGTTTTTGGACACACACGCCAAGATGGACTCATGCGAAACCGCTTCGTCGACCAACAAGGCAATGTCGCGTCTAACGCTGGGCTGACGCGATAAGCGAACGGCTTGGGTGACTTTTGCCTTTGACAGCGCGGCCAATGAAAGCTCGAACACTATAGGTGTTTGCGACAGATTTAAGGTTTTCTGAACTTCTGGGTTCAATTGGCCTAAAACACCCACTTTTACGCCATCGCAGACGATGGAGGCACGCTGCCCAGGGTGCAACATGGCCAAATCGGATGATTCAAAGCTCAAAGAGACGCCGTTTGCGCGGGCAAACAAGGCCTCGATATCAGCTTTGGCGTCGAAGAAATCGGTCTCGCGCCCATCACTATTCCAGCCCTCTGGCTGGTGTTCACCAACTAATAATCCTGCAAGCATACTTTGCTGCTGCAACACATCATCGATCTGGATGTCATCACCATGGTTCGATTGAATGTGGTCATCACTTGTCGCTCCACCCTCCTCGTTGCCGGGCAAGAAACGCAAACCGGTTTCGAACAGTCGCATCGAGGCCAATTGTCGGCTTTGATTACGGCGCATGGTATCGAGTAAACCGCTGATCAAGGTGGTGCGCATTACCGATAAATCGACCGAGATGGGGTTAGGTAATGGCAACGCTGGCAAGTCTGGGCGTAGCTTTTCCAATTGATTGGGTTCAACAAAACTGTAGGTCACCACTTCTTGATAACCCCGATGCGCTAACAGCTTTTTAATATCGATTACCGGTACGCTTGTTTCTGCAACCGGGCGAAACGTCGGACGGTGTTCAGGCGATGTTCTGGGTAACTGATCAAAGCCGTGTACACGCGCAACTTCTTCAAGAAAATCTTCTTCAATGCGCAAGTCATAACGAAAGCTTGGCGGTGTTGCCCTCCAACCATCATCGTTCTTTTGAAATTTAATACCAAGACGCGTGAACACTCGCTCCACAATCTCATCGCTGATATCGATTCCAATCAAGCGCGACAATCGCGATCGCCTGACTTGGACAGGTTTACCGAGAGGTAAGCGCGGTGCATCTTGCCAGTCACGAACCGGCCCAGGCTTACCACCCGCAAGGTTCATTAGAATACCGGTTGCGTATTCCATCGCATCGGCTTGCAAAGCTGGATCAACACCACGTTCGAAACGGTGCGATGATTCGCTCGGCGATGCGTATTGGCGTGGCTTTCCGATGATGTGCTCGGGTAAGAACAACGCAGCTTCCAAGAAAATGTTCTTGGTATCAAGATCAACAGCTGTACTTGCGCCACCCATAATGCCTGCGATACCAATCGCACCACTGTCATCGGCAATAACGGTGGTGTCACCGGTTAAGGTGACTTCGCGGTTATCTAAAAGTGTGAGCTTTTCACCACTGGCTGCCAATCGCACTTGAATTTCGCCTTGAATCTTATCCAGGTCGAATGCGTGCATCGGTTGACCGAGTTCGAGCATGACGTAGTTGGTGACATCAACTGCCGGGTTAATCGAACGCACCCCACTACGACGCAAACGTTCGCTCATCCAGATTGGCGAGTCGGTGTGCATATCAACATCTTTAATAACGCGACCAACATAACGTGCACACGCGCTTGATGAAGAGAGTCGCACGGGGTGTGTATCTTCATTCTGCTGCGCAATCGGTGTTATTTCATGCAGTTGCAACGGTAAATCGTTACGCGCACACACATCGCGCGCGATACCACGGATGCTTAAGCAATCACCTCGATCAGGTGTCAGGTCGATATCGATGATATTGTCGTCGAGCTCTAAGTAGTGAATCAATGACTCACCCACAGGTGCATTTTCATCTAAATCCAGAATGCCATCGTTCTCATCAGACAAGCCAATCTCAGAACCTGAACACAACATACCGTTCGATTCCACACCGCGAAGCTTACTTTTTCTTAGCTTCTTGCCATCCGGCATTGGGCAACCCACGTTAGCAAGCGCTGTGACCATGCCCCGACGCACATTCGGCGCACCGCAAACGATTTGCAACAGATCTGATGTACCGTTGTCGACTTCGCACACGCGTAGGCGATCGGCATCTGGGTGCGGCATCACATCAACAACGCGCGCCACTACCACATCGCTCATAACGGGCTTGCTGGATTCAATACCGTCCACTTCAAGGCCAAGGTAGGTTAGTTGATCAGCCAGCTGTTCAACATCAACCGGTGGATTGACCCATTCACGTAACCACTTTTCACTGAATTTCATGACTTAGCCCGCTTGATGAAACTGTTGAAGAAAACGCATATCGTTTTCGAAAAACTGACGCAGATCCTCAACGCCATAACGCAGCATGGCTAAGCGTTCTACACCCATGCCGAACGCATAGCCAGTAAAGGCTTCGGTATCGATACCAACAGCTTTAAATACTTCCGGGTGAACCATACCGGCGCCCAACACTTCCATCCATGAGCCACCACCAATGCGAATATCCACTTCGGTAGAAGGTTCGGTGAATGGAAAATACGACGGTCGGAAACGTATCTCACAATCATCTTGATCAAAGAATAGTTTTAAGAACCCCTCCAGGTGCCCCATTAAGTCGGTTAAACCGACATCGCGATCAACCAACAAGCCTTCCACTTGATGGAACATCGGAGAATGCGTTTGATCAGAGTCACAACGGTAGACGCGACCCGGCACTACGATACGCATGGGTGGTTCATTTGAATTCATGTACCGCACTTGCACAGAGGATGTGTGCGTACGCAACAAACGATTGGCATCAAAGTAAAACGTATCATGCATGGCACGCGCTGGATGGTGCGCGGGGAAATTCAAGGCTTCAAAGTTATGATAGTCGTCTTCAATTTCAGGACCAAGCGCCACATCAAATCCTAACTGCGCAAACAAGGCCGAGATGCGTTCAATGGTGAGTGTGATCGGATGCAATCCACCGGCAGCGCTTGCACGCCCTGGCAAGCTGATATCAATCGCATCTTGCGATAACTTTTCGGCTAGCGCTGCATTATCTAAAACCGCGTGCCGAGCGTCGAGTAAACCTTGTACGGTTTGCTTTACATGATTAACCGCTTGCCCAGCTGCTGGCTTTTCTTCTTTTGGCAATTGGCCAACGGCTTTGAGTGCACTGGTGAGCCGACCTTTTTTACCCAGTAGCTCAACGCGTGCAGCTTCTATTTCATCCAGCGAATCGGCTTGCGCAATTAGCGACTGGGCATCAGTAAGCAGTTTGTCTAAGTCTAGTGCCATGATTAATCGTCTTCGTTAGTTCTATAACTTAAAAGGCTAAGTTTTAAGATGCTGGTTTTGTTGCAACTTTTCTTAAGCCGGACGCAAAAACGGGGAAAGCCAGCATTACTGGCTTCCCCCGTCGATAAGGCGCGAATCACGCCTGGTCATTGTTCTAGCGCTTATAGTTTAAGCGCTAAGCAAAGCAGTTAAGCTTGCAGACCAGCCTTCGCCTTATCGACGATGGCGGTAAACGCTGATGCATCGGCAATTGCCAAATCAGCAAGCATTTTACGATCAATGTCGATCTCGGCTTTTTTCAAACCTTCCATCAAACGACTGTAAGTCATACCACGCTCACGCGCACCAGCGTTGATGCGTGCAATCCATAAGCGACGGAACATACGCTTCTTCGCTTTACGATCGCGATAAGCGTATTGACCGGCTTTGGTGACAGCCTGTTTGGCAACGCGAAATACTTTACTGCGAGCACCGCGGTAACCTTTCGCTTGCTTTAAAACTTTCTTGTGACTGGCGCGTGCGGTAACGCCTCTTTTTACTCTTGGCATTATTTGCTCCTAGCGAAGGTTGGGTAACATACGTTTGATAAGAACCACATCTGACTCGTGCACCATAGACGCACCACGTAGCTGACGCTTACGCTTTGTGCTCTTCTTGGTGAGGATGTGACGCATGTGCGAGCTCTTGCGCTTATAGCCGCCAGAACCCGTCCGCTTGAAGCGCTTGGTGGCGCCGCTGACTGATTTTTGCTTCTTAGACACTGTTTGACTCCTAATTAATGGTGCGTTAGCACCTTCGAGTGAAAAGCCGGAGACGTCTTAGTGTCTGTACGTCATCGCGGCTGATTTAAATTTATTCTTAAGCCAACTTAGCTATCAAACTTAAGCTTATCTAAAACTTAAGATTATCTATTATGGCTATCAATTTTTCCGTGGTGCCATAACCATCACCATCTGACGGCCTTCGAGTTTAGGAAATTGCTCCACCGTTGCCAATTCGGATAAATCCTCTTCAACACGCTTTAACAACTTTGCACCTAACTCACGGTGGGCCATCTCTCTACCGCGAAAACGCAGCGTGATTTTTGTCTTGTCTCCATTTTCCAGGAACTTAACAAGACTACGCAACTTAACTTGGTAATCACCGTCTTCCGTACCAGGTCGAAACTTAATCTCTTTGATCTGGACGGTCTTCTGCTTTTTCTTAGCCGAGTGCTGCTTCTTGTTGTTTTCAAACTGAAAGCGACCATGGTCCATGATCTTGCATACAGGTGGTTCGGCGTTTGGCGAAATCTCAACAAGGTCCAGGCCTGCATCTGCCGCCGTTGCCATAGCAACTTCAAGCGTCACAACCCCTACTTGCTCCCCATCAGCTCCAATGAGCCGCACTTCGGGAACGTCGATCTCGTCGTTCTTCCGATTAACTTTTTTCGCAGAAATTTCGTTAGCCCTCCAGGACAGTCTGACCGCGGCTGGCGGCCTCTAAATTCAATTGCTCAACAAGCTGGTCGAGCTTAACAGTGCCGAGGTCTTTCCCGTCACGTGTACGCACTGCAAGCTCGCCACTTTCGACTTCTCTGTCGCCAGCCACTAGCAAGTACGGTACTCGGTCCAAAGTCCAGCTACGGATTTTAAAACCTATTTTTTCGTTGCGCAAATCTGCTTGCGCGCGTAACCCGCTATTTTGCAACACTTTCGCAGCTTTCTCAACGTAGTCTGACTGTTTATCGGTGATATTCATCACGACCGCCTGAATCGGCGACAACCAGAGCGGCAGCTTGCCTTCGTGATTCTCGATCAAAATGCCTATAAAACGCTCAAAAGAGCCCAAAATGGCCCGATGTAGCATCACAGGCGCCAGTTTTTCGTCATTTTCGGATACAAAGCTCGCATCCAGCCGGCCGGGCATGGAAAAGTCGACCTGAACTGTTCCGCATTGCCAAACTCGGCCAATGCAGTCTTTTAGCGAGAATTCGACCTTTGGGCCGTAAAACGCGCCCTCACCTGGTAACTCCTTCCACTCCAGACCCTTGGCATCGAGTGCATCGGCCAGTGCTTTTTCTGATTTATCCCAACTCTCATCACTACCAACCCGTTGGGCTGGGCGCGTTGACAAGCGATAGATCACTTCATCGAAGCCGAAGTCTTTGTATACGTCGTGCAGAAAATCAATAAATCGACTCACTTCAGGCTGAATCTGCTCTTCCGTACAGAAGATATGTCCATCATCTTGGGTAAAACCCCGCACACGCATAATGCCATGCAAAGCACCCGACATCTCATTTCGATGGCAGGAACCAAACTCAGCCAAGCGCAATGGCAGATCACGGTAGCTTTTTAAACCCTGATTAAACACTTGCACATGGCATGGGCAATTCATCGGTTTAATGGCATTTGTTTTTTCATCAGTGATGACAGAAAACATGTCGTCACCAAATTTATCAGCGTGCCCACTGCGCTCCCACAACGACATATCCACAATTTGTGGTGTACGAATTTCCTGATAGCCCTCTTCGACCTGCTTCGCACGCATGTACTGCTCAATGCTTTGATAGATGGCCCAACCACGTGGGTGCCAAAACACCATGCCCGGTGCTTCGTCTTGTAAGTGAAACAAATCGAGTTGCTTACCAATTTTTCGATGATCACGTTTTTCGGCTTCAGCCAAATTATGCAAATGCGTTTTAAGTTGTTTTTTATCGGCAAAGGCGGTGCCATAGATGCGTGTGAGCATGGCTTTATCTGAATCACCACGCCAGTAAGCACCTGCGACCGATTGCAACTTAAACGCCTTTAAATGCGAAGTGTTCGGCACATGCGGCCCACGGCACAGGTCTGTGAAATCACCTTGTGCGTAGAGCGATAGTGTTTCGTTCGCGGGAATATCACCCACGATTTCTGATTTGTAGGCTTCACCCAAACCATCAAAAAATTTGATCGCATCATCACGACTGATTGTTGAACGCTCGATCGGAATCGATTGGGCAACAAGTTCTCCCATGCGCTTTTCGATGAGTTCTAAATCTTCTGGTGTGAACGCACGTTCAAACGCAAAGTCATAGTAGAAGCCATTTTCGATAACTGGCCCAATCGTGACCTGAGCCGATGGAAACAACTGCTTTACGGCTTGTGCCATCAAATGCGCAGTCGAGTGGCGTAGTAACGGCAGCGCTTCTTCACTTTTGTTTGTGACGATGGACAAAGACGCATCGGATTCCATGACATGGCTCGAATCCACCAAGGTGCCATCCACGAGACCTGCAAGCGTGGCTTTGGCGAGACCAGGGCCGATATCAGCGGCGACGTCAAAAACAGAGACTGGATTGGCGAATTGACGGACACTGCCGTCAGGCAAAGTAATTTGAGGCATTAGCATTTCCCAGTGGTGACCCATACAAGGAGTCACGTGTTAAGTCAGTGGTGACCGATACGCGAGGCCACATGTGCGTTGTGAATAGGAGTGTAGCGCTTTTCCGGCCAATGTGGGTTTGCGCCGGCACACGCTTTGGTAAGGCAAGTGTTGTTCCTGTTCAGCACGAGCGTGAGAGAGAAATTGCTGGCAAATAAAATCAAGGGCGAATTTGAGTTATGCGGCGTCCCGACACTTGCCCGAATCAAAACAAGCCAGTAGAATTCACCCCAACGGCAGGCGCGTAGCTCAGTTGGTTAGAGCATCACCTTGACATGGTGGGGGTCGGTGGTTCGAATCCACTCGCGCCTACCAATTAACTTATTCAGATATACTTATTCGATTAAGTTCACTGGTAGCGCTACCGAAGTTGGCTGTCCTTGCTACCTCGGCGATTAAATAACTCATTCTTCTGCTCAGTGTCATCCATTTCGGATTGGCAGGCCACACAAAAACGCACACCCGCCAACGCTTCACGCCTGGCTTCAGGAATTGCTGCACCACATTCGTCGCAAAATTTCGCGCTTTCGCCTTTGGGAAGTCGACCGCGAGCGCGTTCGACGGCTTCGTTAACACTGTCGTCTATTTGATCTTGAACCGCCCCGTCTTTCGACCACCCACCTGCCATTGTTAAATTCCTCTTTACCGAACGGGACTAACTAACCACCGACCACGACATCGGTTGTAACATTAAACCGTGCCGGGTCGATGATGGACACCGCCACTTCAAGCAGCTCATCATTGGCATCCGTGATTTGCGTAACGAGGTGCAAAACCGCGGAACCAGATTCCAAGCCCAACTGTTCAGACACTTTCTCAGAAGCCAGACTTGCAGAAATTTCTCGCTTCACCCGACCAGCCGTGACGCCGTATCTCTCTTCTAACTTACCCAACAACGAAGCGGTGGTATCGCCTACTTGCAATTCAATATCGCTGTAGTGCTTTGGAACATAAATTTCTAACGCTGCAAACGGCACCGCCTGACCTGCCATATATCGACAACCACTGCACACTAACCATTGGTCCGTCACTGTATCCAGTTTTTCCAGCTCGGCAACAGTCCCGCTTGCCGCTTCAGCTATGTCAGTGACAATAAGCAACGTATCGCGCGCAACACTGAGCACATCATAGAAACCATTGGTCACCATGTTGTAGCTCTTGACTGGCTTGTTGGATATCACTTCGGTGCCGCCGCGTTTACGACGTTTGATGATGCCGCCGGCCTCAAGCTGAGAAAACGCTTGGCGCAAAGTCGAACGACTCACACCTAATTGTTCTGCGTATTCTGCTTCCGGTGGCAGACGCTCACCCACGGCAATCTCACCAGCGGTTATTTTGCGAAGTAAATCATCTACCAGTATTTTGTAAAGTGCTCGGCTCATAATCTAATTCATGCGCGATCTAATTCATGCGCGGCAATAACGAAGTATAAATCACCTATTCATTGCCTGTTGAAATATAGCTATATTCATCAACCAATACTCAATGTGGAGTCGTCACATCAACATCGGTTGTGACTTTGAATCGCTTCGAGTCGAAGACAGAGTTAAGGTAAAGCAGTAACTCGTTTTTGTGTTTATACAATTCAGCACTAGCTGACACAACCGCGCTACCTTTAACTAATCCAAGTGCTTCAGCTATTGACTCACTGCACTTTTTAGCAGAATAACTCTGAACAACACGGTGCAACGTTAGCCCGTATCGTTCTTCAATGAGTGCATTTAGAGAGTTCGGTGTATCGCCAACTTTCAGGTTTAAATCTGAAAAATTTTCAGCCACATAGATCTGCGACCATATAAACGGCAACGGCTCACCCGCATATCGACGAACACCGGTACAACGCAACCAAATTTTTGATTCATCAGAAAACTTTTCAAGCGCCTCGTTGTCTTCACAACCTACCGACTTAACTTCGCTAATTTCGAAGAAAGTTTCGCGCGTTGTGTTCAGCCAGTTATAGTTGCCACCGATTTTCATGCTAAATCGCGACACCGGTTTCGCCGAGATGATTTCGGTTCCACCGCGTTTACGCCGTTTAAGAATGCCCAACTGTTCGAGCCGTGCAAACGCAAGCCGCAGCGTTGATCGACTTACACCTAAGCTAGCGGCATACTCAGCTTCTGGTGGCAATCGATCTCCGACTTTGAATTGGCTAGTCGTCAACTTCAACAGGACGTCATCGACTAGCTTTAAATAAAGCGCCTTGTTTGGTTTGTTGAACATGCGTAGACCCAAATAATACGGAATCGTGCAACAGCGCAAGATTATATGTGTGCATTTATTGCTTCACTAGATTGTTCACTATGCGCCTATGGGATCAGTTATTCAATTTTTATCTGTGTAGCTAACCCGTTAACTATTTCTACTCCATCAATCAAGCTTAAAACCTGTGGTGACACTTTAAGCTTTGAAGCTCGATTTCCGCCTCCAACTATAATGTAATCGCGCAACATTACAGCACTATCCACCCAAATAGGCAATGGGTTTGGCAAGCCTATGGGTGTTACCCCACCTATTTCCATACCAGTCAATTCAACGGTTTCATCAGCCGATGCAAAGCTGACTTTTTTCACCCCAAGCTTTTTTCTAACGCAGTGGTTTACATCTAATTTGTGGGTTGCCAACAGCACGCACAAGGTAAAGCTTGGCTCACCTTTTTTGGCTTTAATCAAAATCGCATTCGCTGAATTTGCGAACGGAATATCGTAATGCTCACAAAACGCTTTTGTGTCGGCCAATGCTGGGTCGCAGGGCATGACTTCAAACTTGGTCTCACTGTTTTCGAGAAAGGCTTCAATGGCTGGGAATGTAATCGACATGGCTTAACCTAGTACATTGGATGCGCAATACCATATCGTATCAGCCCATCAAGACCAAATGCGTGCCGGTTTCAATTTAGCCCTCACAACGGTACAATATGCACCGTAAATCAAAGCCACAGCGCGACTTCCTGCGCGTCACAACGACTATTCCGCGATGACAAAATTAACCCTTTCTGCTTTAACTGCCGTGTCTCCGATCGATGGCCGTTATGCCTCCAAGTGCGTAGAGTTACGCAGCTGCTTTAGCGAATACGCACTCATCCGCGAACGCGTGCGTGTTGAGCTAGCCTGGCTGGTGCACCTGAGTCAGCAACCCGGCATTGCCGAATTACCCGAAATCGATGGCGCCACCAGCAAGGCCCTGTTGACGATTGGCGAACAATTCAGTGTTGAGGACGCGCAAGAAGTTAAACGCATTGAATCCACCACTAACCACGACGTAAAGGCGGTGGAGTACTTCATAAAAGATAAGCTAAAAGCGTTTCCACAACTCGATGCGAAGGCTGAGTTCGTGCATTTTGGTTGCACGTCCGAAGATATAAACAACCTAGCCTATGCCTGTATGTTGCAGCGTTACCGACAAGAATTGCTTCTGCCCAGCGTTGATTCGCTTATCGATACCATCGCAACTATGGCCAAAGAAGCCGCAGCCGATCCAATGTTAAGCCGCACACATGGGCAAACAGCGAGTCCAACCACGGTTGGTAAAGAACTGGCGAATGTTGTACACCGTTTGCGCCTGCATAGAGCACACATAAACGATGCGCAAATTTTTGGCAAAATTAATGGCGCCGTAGGCAACTACAATGCCCATCTTGCGGCTTACCCTAACCTTGACTGGCAACACATCGGCGCAAGCTTTGTCGATTCACTTGGCTTGCAGGTAAACCCATATACAACGCAAATCGAACCACATGATTTTATTGCTGTTATGTTCGATGCCGTTGAACGGTGCAATGTTACCTTGATCGATCTAAGCCGTGATATCTGGGGCTATATTTCATTGGGTTACCTACAACAAAAACCGGTCGCAGGTGAAATTGGTTCTTCGACCATGCCACATAAAGTCAACCCCATTGATTTTGAAAACGCCGAAGGCAACCTAGGTTTGGCCAATGCGGTGTTCTCTCACTTGAGTCGAAAATTACCGATTTCACGGTGGCAACGCGATTTAACCGACTCAACTGTTTTGCGCAACTTAGGCGTTGGTGCGGGATACACAGAAATTGCACTGAGTTCTTTGAAAAAAGGCTTGGGTAAATTGAGCGTAAACTCGCAAGCAACGGCAGTCGATCTTGAAAATGCTTGGGAAGTACTGGCAGAACCGATTCAAACCGTTATGCGTCGGTACGATGTTCCAAACGCTTATGAACAACTTAAAGACCTGACTCGCGGACAAACCATCAACAAGGACGTGATTCACGATTTTATTGATGGACTTGAACTTCCTGCGGAAGATAAAGCACGCTTAAAGGCAATGACACCTTCAAATTACACAGGCTATGCCGCGCAAATGGCGAAAGACATTTAAGCTGCACCCTTAGACGAGTACCTTGCGTGAAACCACCTAGCAACATCAATTGGCCAAGCGGCTTAGATGCACAAACATTTTTAAATGACTATTGGCAGCAAAAGCCGCTGTTAATACGCGATGCATTTGTTGACTTTGAAACACCCATCAGCCCTGATGAATTGGCTGGCCTGTCGCTTGATGAAGACACCACCCCGAGGCTCATACTGCAAGATGCTGACGGCCAATATCAATTAGAAAATGGGCCATTTGCAGAAGATCGTTTTAATTCACTCGACGGTAACGACTGGTCGTTGTTAGTCACCGATGTGGAAAAGCATTGCCCTGCCCTAGCAGACTACTTAATTCCGTTTCAATTTATCCCGAACTGGCGCATTGATGATTTGATGATTAGCTACGCCCCGGAAGGTGCATCGGTTGGCGCGCATGTCGATGACTATGATGTGTTCTTACTCCAAGCCAGTGGTTCACGCCAATGGTTAATCGATTCAAGTGCAAATCCAGATTTAAGTTTAGTGCCGGATGCAACATTAAAATTACTCGCCAATTTTCACGCCAGCGAAACGCACACATTAGCACCGGGAGACATGTTGTATTTACCTCCCGGAATGCCACACCACGGCATTGCCGCGAGCGAAAACTGCACGACATGGTCGATAGGTTTTCGAGCGCCCATGTTGGCCGATGTGGTGCACGCGTTTGCAGAATTTGCCGCCGACAAATTTGATCAACAACGCTACAAAGATCCTGCACTAAGCGTAAGTACACCGGGTGAAATCAATCAGCAAACCTTGCAAGCGTTTGCCGAGCTTTGGAAACAAGCCGTCCATTTCACCGACGCACAGCTTGCGCAACTCACCGGTTGTGTGCTTACTTCCCCAACGATTGACGTAGAGCGGGATAGCTATGATGCAAACGATGTGGCCAAGTACCACTGGCAGCAACACCCGTTCAGCCGATTTGCTTTTATTGAAAATGAAAACGCTGTGGAGTTGTTTGCCGACTCGCAATCGGTTGTTTGTTCAAAGGCCTTTGCACAAGCACTCTGTTCAAACAGCTCATTGGAATCAAGTTCGTTAAACGATCAGGATTTATTGGCGCTGCACAACCTGGTTAGAAACGGTTGCCTGGTGCCAGAAGATTAGATACCCCACTAAGGTGCGCTCAGCAGCATCTCAGTGTGTGGGATATCGTCTTCTAAGTACTCATCCCCGACAACCTTGAAACCTGCGTCCTCATACAAACTCAATAAATAACTCTGCGCAGAAATGCGAACCGCCACCTCACCGTAATGTTGTCGAAGCACGCGAACTCCTTCATCAATTAACAAGCCACCAAGCCCAGTACCGCGATTGCGTTGCTCCACCAGCACTCGACCGATTGCAGGTTCTTGGTACTGACTACCGGCTGGAAGTATGCGCAGATAGGCAATCAGGTTTTGCTCGGCATCGGTGCCGAGTAGATGAATGGCTTGTTTGTCGAGCTCATCAATATCGGGATACAAGCACGCCTGCTCCAGAATAAATACAGCCTGACGCAACCGAAAAACTTGGAACACGGTGAGTGCATCAAGTTCTTCCAGCGCGCTACTGCGCCAATTGATAAACGCGTCTACCAAGGTTCTTTAAGGCGCGAATAGAACGGTGGCTGGAATCTCTTGCTTGGCAATACCAGGGCCAGACCAGCTCACCGTTAGACCTTTCGTGCCATTGGCTTGAAAGTACTCAAGCGTAATGTCGTGCAAGCCTGCGGATAAGTTTGCCGTACCGGACAACTCGAGCAAGGTATGCGCACCATCATTATCAACGACTAAGTCCCCATCGATATACAGACGGCTGCCATCGTTTGATTCCGAGAAAAACGTGTAAAGCCCAGCTTCACTAACAAACAGTTGACCGGTGTAGCGTAAGCCAAAGAACACCACACCATTGCTCGGCGGTAAGCTAAACGTAGTCGATGTGCCCGTGCTCACTATTGATAGCGAGTCAAAGTCTGGCATAACCGCAAACCGGCCCTCGTAGTACTCATAGTTAAGGTCTGACGCTTCCGGCGCAGCCGGTGGATCCTCCTCCTCTGGTGGTTCGGGTACCACTGGCGGTTCTTGAGTGACAGGCGGGTCCTCAGGCTCTGCCGGGTCCTCAGGCTCTGCCGGATCCTCAGGCTCTGGTGGGGCCTCGGGCTCCAGTGGGTCTTCAGGCTCTGGCGGGACCTCGGGTTCTGGTGCGACTGGCGGCTCAGGCGCGACTGGAGGATCTTCTACTACTGGCGGCGCTGGCGTGACTGGTGGTTCAGGAGTGACAGGTGGGTCCTGCACAACGGGTTGTGAGGCTATACATTTAGCGCTTTCCCGTGATGGTATGCA
>CALHOU010000143.1 GCA_938035945.1 uncultured Granulosicoccaceae bacterium | reverse complement strand
ATCGCCGATGGTGCAGATGCCGTAATCGGACCACTGCGAAAACAAGCCGTATCAGCCATCGTTACCTTACGCGATGCCAACATACCTACCGTGACGTTAAATACGGTTGATGCGTCACTCACTTACGGCGGTGGTTCATCAAGCATTATCCAGTTTGGCCTTGCACCCGAAGACGAAGCACGTGCAGCCGCTTCACGCGCAATTGGTTTATCTTTAAAAAATGCAATCGTTATTCAAGCCGATGATTCACGCGGCGACCGTGAAGCACGCGCATTCCAAGATGCGATGTTTGCCTACGGTGGCGACGTTGTACACGTAGCTGTTCTGCCAGAAGATGAATACGATTACTCCAAGCAACTAAAAGATGCCTTGCAAATAACGCAAAGCGATGCGCGCTTTAGGCAGCTCTCGCGAACCATAGATTCCAAGTTATTTTTTGAGCCAGACATTCGCCCAGATGTGGATGTAATTTTCTTGGCGATAAGCTCAGAACAAGCACGTTCCGTTCGACCTCAACTCGATTTCTTCCACGCCGTAGATGTTCCGCGCTTAGGCACATCACGCGTTGCAGGTCCTGATGACGACGTTAAAAAGAACCGCGACTTGAATACCATCTTCTACCCAGAAGTTCCATGGGTATTGCGTAAGTCCATGCAAGGCGACCCTCTGCGTCAGCAAATACTCACAAGCTTCCCAGGCGCTGATGGAGCTTATGCAAAGTTATATGCACTGGGCGCGGATGCATACAAAGTAATAACCAACTTGAATGCCTTGAGCAACGGTGAACGCCTTGAGGGCTTCACGGGTGATCTGGAACTCACAGGTTCTGGCTACATCCAACGCCACTTAGACTGGGCACAATATCAAGAAGGTGTATCCGTTGGTGTTAAACGCGTTGAAGCCGATGCGCTACCCGCTATTCGATCAGGCGGCAGTTAAACCTTAAAACTTTTCAACAGCACAGTGACATGGAGGTCCAAGTGCACAAAAGACCATTCGGTGATTCTATAGAAGCGCTTGTTTGCGATTTTCTAGAACAGCAAGATCTTAGTTGCGTTACAAAAAATTTCTCCTGTCGCCTTGGCGAGATTGACTTAGTGATGTTGGAACCTTCCACTAATACATTGGTGTTTGTGGAAGTGCGCTTTCGTGCAAGTGCCGAGCATGGTAGTGCGACGGAGAGTGTGGATTGGAGAAAGCAGCGGAAGTTGAAGCGAACGGTTTTGCATTATTTACAGCGGCATGCGGATGCTCGGCAAAGGGCGAGGATTGATGTCGTGGGGGTGAGTTATGGTGGTGAAGACGAAGCACCGGTTCTTATAAATGTGTCAACGCATCAATACCTGGGCCATCAATTGATTTGGACTCAGAATGCCATAGAAGAATAAAACTAAACTATCCCATCCCTATTCACATCCAATAAGGAAACATGACTCTCAGCTTCCAACCTATCAAACGCATCCACCCCTTTACTCTTTACCAGATCGTATTCACTACTAGTCAGCGGCACCAACCACAATAGCTCGACACGTTTGCGCCCAATACTATGGAAATACATCTCCTCCGCTTCTCCGCGCGCCTCATCAACCAATAGTGCCTTCGTGGTCCACGTATTAGGCGCAAGGGTCGACACAGGAATCAAGGTTCCAACTTTCATATCAACTTCCGCCCTCAATGAGTAGGCCATAATATCGAGCTGATAATCCACAACAGATGTCGCATCAGCACCGCCCAAACCAGGCGGTAAGCAGAATAACAATTCCCAGTTTGCGGATGATCCAGAATCCAGTGTTTGACATGAAACACCTATCGTTGCAAACCTATGCACTCCATCATTCTGCGCTGGGAACTCATACACCTCAACGCCTAATAAGCTTCCTTCCTTCATACTAATTGATCTGTTCAGCGGCTGCCCCCAATGCTGAAGGTAACTTGCCAGCAGAATCGACCTTCGAATATCGAAAGCTAACTGTTCTGCCTTTTGTTCATTGGAACTATTGCTCATACGCTGTTTCGCCATTTATTGCAGCCGCAAAATCAGCTTGCCACTCTACACATATAGAGTCCACTTGAGTCTATAAGTTATAAGTTTTAGCGACAATGAAACTATCATCACACTATTTTGAATCTATAAAATCAAATCAAGATAATACTGTAATTTTTTACAGTTTTTAATTGCCGACATAACACTGCATTGATATACTAAATTCACTCAAAGGAGACCTGTTGTTATGGACAATACAAACAATCCTTCCATCAATAATATTAACAACCAACCCGAAATTCAATTTGGCATGAGCTCGTTTTCTTCAGCCGAGCGTGAGCAGTTTGGTCAAACTGTACGACTGGCCATGGCCTGCATCGACTCTAAACCCGAACCAACAAAAGGCCCAGCATTACCAGAAGATGAAACGTCTATTCGTGAACGCTTAAAAGCGCTATCGCAAGAGATAACTTCTAACCATGCTGATCTTTTAGAGTTACTGGTCAGGTTCGATGATGTGCAGGGCTGGAAGTCTAGTGGCGCTACGCATTGCGCTGCATGGATGAACTTAGAAATCGGCATTAGCCTTCAGTTAAGTTGGGAGTACTTACGCGTTGGGCGCAAGCTAAAAACGCTACCCACAGTTCAAGCACTTTTTAGGGTAGGAAAACTCTCCTGGTCGAAGGTACGTTTAATCACTCGCGTGGCTGATAATGACAATGAGAAAACCCTATGCCATGCCGCTTTAGATGCATCGGTGTCCGAAGTTCAACGGCTATGCGAAGACTACAAATGGGTTGAAGATGACGATGGCACAGCTGAAAACGAGCAAGTGCTGCAGCAATGGGCGTCCCGCGCTTTAACGTGGAACCAAACCAGTAACGGCAGCACTAGAATTCAATTGGTCTTACCGCCTGAAGTTGCAAAAGCGTTTTTAAACAGCGTGGAGCAAAGTTTGAATCAACTGGGCAATTCAGGTGTTGATGATGCCACTACGATCTCTCAAAGCCGAGCCGATGCAGCGGTATTAATGGCAGAATCCAGCCTGCAAAATGCAGGTAAAACCATAGCTAGCGCTGATCGCTATCAAGTGAGTATCTCAATCGATGCCGATGAACTCGCTAAAGGCGAACCCAATAAATCTACACCTTGTTCCAAAGCGCACCCGTCAAAACGCCCAAGCTTAAACGGCATAGGCCCGATCGCCACAGAAACAGCCAGACGTATTGCCTGTGATTGCAGTGTTTCAATAAACAAAACCAGTAAGTCAGAACCCAGCAGCATCGGCCGCAAATCGCGTATTTGGCCAAACGCCATGGCGCGCGCTATTAAAGAGCGCGACCAGCATTGTGCCTGGCCTGGTTGTACGCACTCGCATCACTTGCATATTCATCACATCAAGCATTGGGCTGATGGCGGCGAAACTGCTGTTCACAATGGCGTTTGTCTGTGTTCTTACCACCATACATTGGTACATGAAGGCGGCTACTCAGTTGTACGTGTTGAAGCAAACTCACCGTGGGAACGCGATCAATTTATAAATCAGCAGCACAAACACGATTTAAGCTTATTCGATTTCGAGCAGTCGTTACGCAACAACCAAGAGTCGTTCAACACTGTGCGAAAGCTATCCCCTACTCGCTTTCGCTATCAGTTTTTGGACTCGAATGGGCGTGTTGTTTCGGGTCGATCAGATGACTATACGCATGTATATTCTGCAGATAGGTGTGGCGAACCCAGTCCAGCGGCTTATTTTTCTAGCCAAACATTGGCTCACACACCTCCACAGGTATTTATTCACGCCTAGAAATGTGTCCAACGCCAATCGTGCGGATGAATCCCTAGAGCCGAAATCTTACTTGATGGATCAGCTGCGGCTACTTAACGATTTTTAAGTTTGGCCGCTTAACCTGGCTTGGCACGGTAGGCTTGTCTGTACTCTTGCCCGGCTCTGGATCGGGCGGGGTTTCATCTTGCTCGCCAAACATCATGCCCTGCCCGTTCTCTCGGGCATAGATGGCCAACACGCTGGACACCGGAACGTGCACGTCCATCGCTGTGCCGCTAAAGCGGGCGTTAAAGGTGATGGCGTCGTTACCGAGCACCAGAGAGTGTGTGGCTTCGGGACTCACGTTGAGGATGATGCGGCCGTTTTCTACGAACGCGCGCGGAACTTCCACTGCTTCGTTAGCAGTGTCCACGAGCATGTGCGGAGTCAGATTGTTATCAACAATCCACTCGTAGAGCGCTCTAATTAGATAAGGCCTGTTGGATATCATCAACCTATTTCTCGTTCACGTTCCGTCAAACTTGCCTGAAACCCAGGTCGTGCAAACACACGATTACTGTAGTCGCTAACCGACGAGGCTGCTGCAGGCAATACAATGCCATAGTGCTTCAAACGCCACAACAACGGTGCAAGGGTTGCATCCAACATCGAAAACTCTTCGCTCAAAAAATACGGCATGGCAGCAAACACATCAGCCGATGCGGTGAGTGATTCGGTCAATTGGTGTTTAGCGGTTTGCGCCTGTTCACCACCTGCTTCTAACGCTGGCAAAAAAGAATACCAGTCCGACTCTACTCTGTACAAGGCCAACCGCGTTCGCGCCCGAGACACCGGGTCTACCGGCATGAACGGCGGATGTGGGTAGCGCTCGTCCAGGTACTCAACCACCACCCGTGCATCGTATAACACCAGATCACGATCGATAAGGGTTGGTAAGGTGTTGGTGGGGTTTAGTTGAATTAAATCTTCAGGCTTATTATCGGGGTCGCATGTTTCAATGTCGGCCTGTATGCCTTTTTCCGACAAGACCAGACGCACACGGTGGCTGTGGATGCATTCCGAGTCGGAAAACATCGTCATTACTGCTCGTCGATTGCCTTGTGCTGTCATGGAAACCCCTGGGTTTTACTAGGTGGTACAGCAAAAACCGCCGACTATTTGTCGGCGATTTTTTTCGTGCAACAATTTATACGACGTCTTTCCAGTATTCCTTTTTCAGGAAGTACGAGATGGCTGTTAACACCAATAAGAACAACATCACGAACATACCAATGCGGTGCCGTGTGTGCTTAATGGGGTCTGCCATGTATGACATAAATGCGGTTATATCAGTAATAAGCGCATCGTATTCTTGAGTTGAAAGCGTACCTTCGGTGACTTGCTTAAAGCCCACAAAGTGCTTCTTGTCTCCTTCACCCTCGTACACAGGCTCCTGCCAGCCTTGCTGTTCCCACAATACGTGAGGCATTGCAGCACCTGGGTATACCGTGTTGTTTACACCAATGCCACCACGACTCTCGTCTCGGTAAAAGCTTTTCAGGTAGGTGTAAATCCAATCTTCACCACGCGAACGCGCTGTTAGGGCCAAATTTGGTGGAACAACACCGAAGGCCTGACGACCGTAGTCTTCACTCATGTTACTGAACATCAAGCTACCAACTTTGGTTTGCTCACCGGCTTTATCGGTGGTGAATACCAGATTATCAACAACGTCCTGCTCATCAAGACCTAAGTCTTTAGCCAACCGGCTGTAGCGTTGGTAGTCCGCTGTGTGACAACCCATGCAGTAGTTAACATAGGCCTTCGCGCCACGCTGCAAAGAGCGTTTGTTGCTGGTATCGATACGCGGAGATTCAAGTGCTGCCCCGCCACCGGCTGCAAACACATCAGTTGGCATGCTTAGCATAACTGGCCCAGCTGCAACAACTGCCACTGACAAGCTCAGTGCTGTTGATTTAACCGTTTTGATCATAGCTTTCATCATGTTAGTCGCTCCGGCAATGCTTTGTTTTTCTCAGACTTACTCACAAAATATAAGCCGATAAAAAAGCCGAAATAGATCAACGCACAGATACGCGAAATCGCTGTACCAACAGGTGTTGGCGCTTGCATTCCATAATAACCAAGTACGATGAACGCAATAACAAACGAGAACAGCAATACTTTATAAGCAAACGAGCGGTAGCGTATTGAGCGAACCGGGTTGCGATCAATCCATGGCAGGAAGAACAGAACCAGAATCGCCGCACCCATCGCCATAACACCCATTAGCTTATCTGGCACTGCACGTAAAATTGCATAGAACGGTGTGAAATACCAAACCGGCGCAATGTGTTCTGGTGTT
>CALHOU010000142.1 GCA_938035945.1 uncultured Granulosicoccaceae bacterium | reverse complement strand
AGAAAACAGGACGCTTTTTGTCCGTCTAACGCCTGGATGAGCGCAGTTTACACTTTGTCTGCCAAAACGTTAACGATTGGACGGTAAACCCCTGCAAACTTGTAACTGTTTAATCTGCTTGATAAAACGGATTGATCGGATGCGCCTGAACGGTGCACATAAATATTGCAGTTTCTACCGCTTTACTAAGCTCAATTTCTTCCACAAGTGCTACTGGATTGCAAAATTCGGTGAACATCTGGCAATAGTCCATCGCTAATGTGTTAGGCGGCGTCACCAGTATTGGTAGCCAACGACACAAATGATGAAAACAGTGGTAACAAGTGTAACGCGAGACGGCAATGAACGTATGGAATCTGGTTCAATGCTGTTTGATTTTTGTAAATAATGGAAACTAACCAGTATGGGTATTAAAGACGAATTCTCGGAAGATGAGTGGTTTTTGCTTAGTTCTGCACCAGCGATGATAGGCGCGGCCATGAGCGCTGCGGCACCAAGTGGTGTGATTGGTACGGTAAAAGAGATGACTGCCAGCATGCGAGCCAGTGTGCAGGGTTTAAGTGATTACCCTGAAAGTGAACTCATAGCCGCATTGTTGGAAAAAGCTGAAAATTGGGACGAAGCAAAAGACAAGATGCAGGATTATCGAGAGAAGGCTAAGGAGAGATTAAGCAACGCCGAGATCAAATCTCGCGAAGAGTTGCAAGCTCATGTGCTAAAAGATTGTGCGGCGGCGGCAAAGTTGGTGGATGAAAAATGCAGCGTCGAAGAGGCCAGAACCTACAAAGAGTGGAGCGTAAAAATTGCGAATAAAGTGGCAAACGCTGCAAAAGAGGGTGGCATTTTGGGCTTTGGTGGCGAACGAGTGAGTGCGGAAGAGTCAGCATTGATTGCGAAAATTGAATCTGCTCTGGGTGCGCCATCGGGGCATTTGGTCGCCTGACTTGCAACAGTGGTTCAGGCCACGGATGGGCCTGAGCTGCAAAATTGACGAAACCACCTGATCTGGTTAGGCTGCCACTCATGGAGTACGTGAGACGGACGCATTGGAAGACTTAATCTACAAATTTTTAGTGCAGTCGGGATTCCCCCGAGCGTCCATAGTCACCGATATCACGGCTGTCCATCATGGGGCAAATTCCGATGAGGCCTCGTTCGTCATAGTTGACCCGCACAGTACAGACCCTCTCGCCGTGCTCAAAGTGGTTGGACCGGTCAATGCTGAAACTCTCATCGATCAATCGGCTTTGTTGGCAGAAGTGGCCAGCGCAATTGGTGGGCGGCAAACGCAAGGCTTTGTTGTTCGTGTAGATCTCAAAGCCAAGCGCGATGCAGAGCAGGTTCAATTTTATCGTTGTCATCCAAATACCGAACTGCAACAAGTCACCGCTCGCACCTTTCCCGATTTCGACTCACTCAAAGTTAGCTACAAGTTAATGGCCGCTAAGTCAGCTGGTGGCTCAGCTACAGCACCTGAGATTATTGACTTTGCTGAAGAAGATGACGTCAGTACCGCCAATGTCGGCATCGGCGCGGTTATGCCTGGCATTACTTTGCTAATACTTGCACTAGCTGATTGGGCATTAGGGTTTCTCAAGGGCATGGAATTATTTAACGTGACCCAGGCCATACTATTGGTTGGTGCCGCCGTGCTTTTATCGTTGCCGGCCACACTGCGTTACTTGCGAAATTAACTCATTTTTTGCTTTATATGTAAGACTTAGCGCTTGCGCTTAATCGCATTAGCCATGCAATAGGTTCTCACGTCACATTTTGGCGTCGCTTGACTTCATGTAACAACCCCCCGACCGCTCTAAATAGGTATGCGCGTTAAAAGTTAACGCTGGGGTTTTGCCGTTTGCAAAACAATACCTAAAGAATGGAACGCAAGGAACGTGTATGTCTAGCGCATTGCAGTACACCATCATATCCACCGGTGGTGTGGTTGATGGTCATGAACCAGAGCAAGTTATTGCTGAGTTTTGTACGATCTTCGGTGTAAAAGAAGATAGAGCTGCCAAATACGTTGCAGCGTCTAAACTAATAAAAAAAGACTTAAGTGAAGCTCAGGCGAACGCCTATCGAGATCGCTTTATGTCGATTGGGTTACCCGTCACTGTCACGCCTCAAGATGCCCCGGATGAATTTGGTGGCATGAGTTTAATGCCTGCAAACGAACCTGTTGCCATACCTGGCAGCAACGCTGTTGCTTCGGGCTCGAACATGAGCTGCCCAAAATGCAATACAGAGCAAGAACAATCGGTTACTTGTAATTCTTGCGGCATTATTATCGAGAAATACCTAGCAGCCCAAAGTGATGTAAACGTGACTGCGGGTACTGCGCCGAAAAGCGATGAACCACAGAACAAGGCCGCTGCGCACAAGGAACGCGCCAGTCAGCGCGCAATGGAAAAGGACAGTGATGGCTCAACGATAGCTTGGTTAGCCGTGGCGGTTGTGATTGCGATAGTCGGTGCGTTCATTTGGAAATATATCGCTGTGAGTATGGACCGAGAGCTCGCCTTAGCTGCATGGTTGATTGGCGCGGCCATTGGTGGTGGTGCTGCAGCTCTGGGAGCCTATGAAGATTCGCACGGAATAATCTGTGCAGGTTTGTTAATCCTTGCCATTGCAGGCGGCAAATATATGAGTGCCGGTGTATTTGCTGACGAATATCAAATGTTTGAAGGGATGGAGGATGAATTCGCCTCAGCCATTGTAGATGGGTATAGATATGAAGCCGAAGCGTTCGCATCGGTAGGCCGAGATGAACAATCGATTAAGGAATTTATGGCAGAAGGGATTTATACCGAAGCCTATGATGCAGCGAATGTAACTGACGATGAGTACGACGTTTTTATCAACAGTACTATGCCGATGCTCATTCAACTGCACGAAGAGCCGGACGCACCCATTGATAGCGATGCTATACAAAGCCTACTGCAACCGGTCATGAATGGGATGGGCGATATTTCGCAAGCGGGAATCTTTAAAGGCATGTGGGGCCTGCTGGATATATTGTTTATCTTCCTCGGCGCCGGTTCCGCCTACAAGCTTGCCAGTGGCCGGGGCAACTAGACTGGCCGCTTTAATCTCCCAGCTCTGACAAAATAATAGCTCAGGTAGTTGCAATTGTATCCAAGGTAGTTCAAACTACACATAAACATATAAAGATATCTTTATATTATGGATTCATTGTTGTTAGGGCTGCGTGCGGCCGGCGAGCCAACTCGGCTGCGCTTGCTAGCGCTTTGCGCTCATGGGGAGTTAAGCGTTACCGAGTTAACGCAAATCCTGGGTCAAAGCCAGCCGCGAGTTTCACGTCACTTAAAACTACTCGTAGAAGCCGGTTTGCTGGAACGGTTTCGCGAGGGCGCCTTGGTGTTCTATCGCATCGCCGAACGTAGTGAACCTGCCGTACTAGCCCGTACCTTAGTTGATTTGCTGCCATCAGATACCGATGAGCTCAATCGAGATCTCTCGCGCTTGGAAACCATTCGACAAAAGCGTGCAGAGGCCGCCGATGCTTACTTTAATGACAACGCCTCCCAATGGAATGAGATTAGGCGCATGCATGTGGCTGAGGCGGAAGTTGAGAAAAACCTCTTAGCGCTTGTTGGTAAATCCAAAATTGAAAACTATCTTGATATTGGCACTGGCACCGGTCGCATTCTTGCGCTCATGGCCGAATACGTTGAACACGGCTTGGGTATCGATCAAAGCAATGAGATGTTGGCTCTTGCCCGCGCATCATTAGAGCAGTCGGGATTAAAGAATGTGTCGGTTCGCAAGGGTGATATGTATGCCATGCCAATGAACGATGCCACGATTGATTTGGCCACACTGCACTTGGTTTTACATTATTCACAAGAACCGCATCTGGTCATAGAAGAGGCAGCGCGAACCCTTAAGAATAATGGACGATTAATCATTGTCGATTTCGCGCCCCATCAAGAAGAACACCTAAGAACTGAGCATAAACATCAACGGCTGGGATTTAGCGATAAAGAAATAAGAAGCTGTCTTATAGATGCGGGGCTCAAACCAGGTAAAACGCACACCTTAGTCGGTGACCCGCTCACCGTGAAAATCTGGCAAGCGAAAAATCCACGGGTTGTCCATTAGGTAAAGCCATGAATACTGACCTGAAACTATCATTCGAGTTCTTTCCACCGCGCAGTGAAGCACAGGCAATGCGTTTTTGGCGAACCTTGGGTTGTCTTGAAACGCTTCAACCAGAATGGTTTTCTTTAACCTACGGTGCATTGGGTTCGGCAAGTCAGGCAAGTATCGACACATTGACCCAATATTACAAAGACAAGCGTTGCCCAATGGCAGCGCACCTAACCTGTGCCGGCCAAACCCGCGCTCAATTGGAAGCACAGCTTACACAGTTTCGGGCTATTGGCATTAATCACCTTGTGGTTTTGCGTGGCGATTTGACACAGGATCGCACAAGCGGTAAGTACTATCACTATCGATACGCCAGTGAGTTGGTTGAACTTGTGCAGGAGATCGGTGACTTTGAAATTAGCGTTGCCTGTTATCCTGAAACGCACCCAGAGGCAACATCTGCCATTACAGACTTAGATGTGCTTAAACATAAAATGTCGCTCGGCGCAAAGCGTGGTTTGTCGCAGTTTTTTTTCGACGCTAGCGTGTTTCTGCGTTGGCGCGATGCTGCCGTTCAGCACGGAATTGATATGCCACTAATCCCAGGCATATTGCCGGTGCACGATATCGAAAAAATCAAGAACTTTAGTCAGCGCTGTGGCGCATCAGTACCAAAGGCTCTGATTGAGCAATTTAGTAAAGCCGCGTCGGCAGCTGAGCTACAATCCATTGCGATTGATCAATGTGTTGAGCTATGTCAGGTTCTGCAGGGCGAGGGCGTTGATACATTCCACTTCTACACACTAAATCAGTCGGATTTATCGTATCAGGTCGCTCAGCGTCTATTGGGCAGTGAAGCGGGTAGTGCTGCGGCCTAGTGCGACTATGCTTAATGTCCAAATAGCGGGCCTTGGCGCGTTTTAACCTGAGTAAAAACGCCATCTGTGCGGGCTGAACGCGATATAATCGCGACCTCAGATATTTCTAGCCGCTGCCCATCCTATGTCTCAAATGCCGAAAGTTGGCTTCGTTAGCCTTGGTTGTCCGAAAGCCTTAGTCGATTCCGAGCGCATCCTGACTCAGCTTCGCACCGATGGTTATGAGGTTGTACCCGACTACGACAGTGCCAACATTGTTGTGGTTAACACCTGTGGCTTTATCGATAGTGCAGTGGAAGAGTCACTCGATGCGATTGGTGAAGCCATTGATGAGAACGGCAAAGTTATTGTGACCGGTTGCCTTGGCGTAAAAAGCGACGACATTTTAGAACGCTTTCCGCAAGTATTATCCGTTACCGGGCCTCAAGCCTACGAAGAAGTGGTTGGTGCTGTGCATAAACACGTGCCCATTGAAGTAGAGCACGACCCGTTCATTGAATTGGTGCCCCCGCAAGGTATAAAGCTAACGCCACGGCACTACGCTTATTTAAAGATATCTGAAGGTTGTAATCATCGTTGCAGCTTTTGCATTATCCCGTCAATGCGAGGTAAGTTAGCTAGCCGTGATGCGGGCGATGTCATGGCAGAAGCACAGCGTTTAAAGGATGCTGGTGTGCGTGAGCTATTGGTCATATCACAAGACACCAGCGCTTATGGTGTGGATATGAAATACCGCACCGCGTTTTGGAATGGTCGCCCTGTCAAAACTCGCATGAAGGAACTGTGTGAAGCTTTAGGCGAATTGGGTATATGGGTGCGTTTGCACTATGTTTACCCATATCCGCATGTTGACGACATTATTCCGTTAATGGCCCAAGGTTTGATTTTGCCTTACCTCGATATCCCGTTTCAGCATGCAAGCCCACGCATTTTAAAGTTAATGAAGCGTCCAGCGGCTGCTGAAAATAATCTAACTCGAATAAGAGCTTGGCGGGAGATTTGTCCTGAACTTACTATCAGAAGTACATTTATTGTCGGTTTTCCAGGTGAGACCGAAGAAGAGTTTCAGGAGCTGTTAACTTTTCTGGAACAAGCGCAATTAGATAGAGTCGGTTGTTTTCAGTATTCGCCTGTGGAAGGTGCTGCCGCTAACGAATTGCCCGATTCAGTTCCAGATGATGTTAAACAATCTCGCTTCGAACGGTTTATGCAAACGCAATCGCGAATCAGTCAAGCAAAGCTGCAAGCAAAAATAGGTACGAAGCAAATCGTGTTGATTGATTCAGTGGGCGACACCGATGCCGTTGCGAGAAGCGCAAGCGATGCGCCTGAAATCGATGGTTTGGTGCATATCGCGGTTGACGATTATGATATTGAACCGGGTGACTTCATCGAAGTTGAAATCACCGGGGCAGACGAGCACGATTTATTTGCGGTTATCCAGGCTGAATAAAGCTGCCGTGCAGCTTAGCCGCCAAAGGCAATATCGCGTTTGGCGGTGGATATGGTCACCGTAAAACCCATCACCACATCCATCAGTGATGCTATCGTCATAATCAAAAAAGTGGTGTTGCCTAATCTTGGTACCACCAAAAACTCAATTAAAAAAATCACGAACACAAGTAGTGACAGCGCATGGTCGATTATTGAGAGCACCGATGTGCGGGTGGCTTTAAAGGTTTCTACGTATAGGAAAAACACACTTGCAAGGATGAATGCATCACCGACGGGCATGCTAATTCTACGTTGTGAGGGTAGGTCAAATTCGAACAATATGATGTTGATCATCGACTGATCGATCGGCCCCGACAGCATCACCACATTGGCCGCGATCAGAATATACAAAAACAGCGGTATTGAAAGAATTAGACGCATGGTGGCTCTATGGCGACAGGGATACCAAGAGTATAGAAGGTCTAAGCGTTTTGCGCCAAGAAGTCTAGCCGGGGCTAGCATCACTCAAGAGGCCCAGAATAGCTGGGAGAGTAAGTCGGGGCCTACCGTATAACGGGCCCCAGAATACAATTTAGATCAATTAGGCAGCGCTTTTGAACTGCTTTAAATGAGAATAGGCCGTAAGTTCCGTACTGGGCATAAGCGATTTTGTACCACTGGCTTCTATGGTTTGAGAGTTCGCACGGCGGCGTTTAAAGTGAATTGTATCTTCAACTATTTTGTGATTGAAACCCTGCCACACGGTTTCACAGTTCCAATGCCAATCTTCGAATGCGAAGCCGTCTTTGATACGACGTTTGCAGTAAGGAATACTCACGTGTGCGGAACGGTAAGCCATGCACATGGCGTCCCAGTAATTGCCGAAGCGAAGAAAATCGGTCGAAAAGCGAGGGTCGTCCTGGTCCATGCCAATAAGTACGCTGGACACACCTTCGAAAAACCAATTGAACTCTGGGTGGGCAATGGTCTTCTCGTCGTTTGCACTGAGGTATGCGTGGGCTTCGTACAACCAATTTTCACCCCACAGATCGTCACCATCGATAAAAGCGATAAGATCGCATTCACTAGACTCGGCAGCAGCGTTTCGAACTAATCCCTGATCACCGAATTCGGTCTCAATGATTCTAGTGCCGTTATCCAAGCCTTCAAAGATCACATTGGTGTGCTTGTCGGCATTGTCTAACACTACGGTTTTATTAACTTCAATACCGCGAGCTTCCGCGTATTCAACGGCCTGCAGTAGGCTGTTGTATGAAACCGATGCCATTGCGCCTTCACCGTGAGCGGTGAGGATTGCATCAACTCTGAGTTTTTTATTGTTAGTCATTATTATTTGTCCGTGCCGAGTTGCATCGCACTGCGTAACGAGTCACGATATTTGTCGTCGCTACAAAGCGCTAAGGCATGCTCACGGCCGCGTTTGCCACGTTCTAACGCATCAGTATAATTGCCGAGTAGCTCGTTTATTGCCGCGCAATAATCATCTGGGTTTGCGTAGTTCTTGATCGGCCAACCAGTGTCTTCTGAAACAAGATCTCCAACGCCGCCGACGGCACTTGCCACGATGGGAATACCACGTGATGCCACGTCAATTAATATGATTGGCAGGCCATCCCATCCGGATGTGTAGAGAAAGCAATCACACGAGGCGATAGGTAAATCATCAATTGACTGATAGGTGCCCATTAGTCGAATGTTGCTTGGTGCGTCGTTCATACCCACGTCAGAATCGTTTAAAACGCGTTTGCCCCAAACCCAAAATTCGATCTCAGGCATGCGTTTGGCGATGGCGAGCAACACATCGATACGTTTTTGTTTGTCAAAACGACCTGACCAAAACACACGGCGCACACCAGTGTTGCTAATGCGTTGGGATAGGGCGGTCTGATAATCGATAGATGTTTCCGCTGCTGGTGTATGCAGTGTCACGATTTTTTTGCGACTTTCATCAGTTAGGCAATAGCGATCTTGTAGCTCTGTTCGCAGTGCATTATTATCGGTAAAAACCGCTTTTGTATAGTTGAATGATGGCAAGAACCATTGGATAGGGTAACCGCCTTTATTGCCTTTAGCGTCGCGGTCCCAACAAAACAAGTAAAAATAGATGTCCATCCATTCAGCTAATTGTTTGCCGAAAGTATTGGTTAGATGCCAGCCCAGGTTGCTATTTATATTAACCAGCTTCTTAACTCGCAAGCCACGAACTATGTCGAGTAAGATTCGAATCTTGCGTTCTTGCTGTAATGAGGTTAAGTGTTGACTTAAATCAAACACGTCAACGTTTTCAGGAAACCAGTCGGGTCGTTCGAATGCCGAGAGGTCTGTGGTTATAACCAAAATGCTCTCACCGTCGCTGAGTTCGGAAACTGTTTTGGTAAATTGTCCAGCAACGTTTGCCGAACCAGCCATACGGCAATGGGGCATAAGAATAATAATATCGTACTGAGCATGCGCAAGATCAGGAATGATATCCTGCATATCATGCATTAAATCTGACTCAGGATGAAACACGGGTGCCATGCGCACAAGCTTCGGACCATAGGGCCGAACAACCTGCGCTTCCAGCGCCGTGGCCTTGGCAATCATTTCAGCTACAGGGCCGTTGGATAATTTGTTTGTGCGTCTGTGGAAGTAGATCGCCGCTTCTTCAACAGAACTGCAAACATAAGGGTTTGATGCGGGAAAGTGTTCTAATTGCAAACCACCCACCGGCGCAATCTCGTCAAATTGACCACGCATCGTGAAATCAAGGATTGCACTGTTATATTCTAATGGTCCAATTGCCTGTCGATAGTAGTTGGCGTTGAACATAACCGAATGGCGTCTAAACTGTTCTGTGTAACCCGTTTCAATGAAGTGCATAAACGGATGATTTTTCCAGTTGTTTCGAATATCCGGGTGCGCTGTGAGATAGCTATCCGTGTCGAATAAAGGCGTCGGAATGATCTTCAGTTGCATGCCGTTAAAAAACCAATGAAAGAATGGCGTGGCAGTACCCAGGATTTGTAACTGTGCAATTTTCTCGGCTGATAGGGCTTTGAATTCACGCAAGGTATCCGTATCGGGATCTTCGAGTTTGTAGCCGTCTAGGCATTCCAAATACCACGCCTGATTAAACAGGGCAGTTGGTCGGTGTTGATTGATAGACCCTTGAACAAGAAAATGCGAGTACAGAACGTCTGCACTGTAGTCGTTTTCGATACCCAATTGCTTCTTATACAAGTCTGGCATGAAGATCTTCTTCAATACCACCTGCGTCTCTTTTCTTAGGAATTGGGCAGAGTAGTTGACTGGAATGCTACTAAAAATCGACAGAACACTGGCAGGTGTTTCATCGAATTTGGTGTAAACCGAATTAATGTGTTTTTGTAGGAATTCACAGGGAATTCTGTTTTCATACAAACCAGTTGTCGCAAAATGCGCATATGGATTTTTTACAGTCTCGGCAAGATCACTGTAGCGATCTAGATAGAATTCTGCGTCAAATAATGCGTGGGGAACAACTGTGTGAAAATTATCAGACAGCCAGCGTACGAATATGGGCTGTTCTTCTATGTCTTCTGTACTATCCGAGTCTTCTCCGGTTTGAATGTCTGGGAGTTTAGTGGCTGTGTAGGCTGGATCAAACGCAGGAGAAGGTGAGTATTGTTCAGCGATTCCCACATCTAGAAAATGTTGAAACAGCGCTGTGCTTTCGATATCTGTTAGCTCGTAGTTTTGCGCATAAAATTCCGGGTTAAACATAGCAGCCAGAAACCAGGCGCGCTCATCGTAGATGAAGAGTGCATCTGCGACGAGTTTTACGCGATGTTCGATACTGTCAATAACATCGGCGCTACCTGCGTCGTTAGCATCGTCATGATTTTCAAGATCAATTTCCATTGAACTTTGCTGTTCGATTTCACTTGCACTATTGTTATGCTCAACATCGAGTTGAGAATGTGCTTCGTCGCTTGGAATTGTCATCTGCTTTGTTTAAAAATCTTCTGGTAGAAAAGATTAAGTCCATCCGTAAAACATACGAATGGACTTTTTTCGATCACGATATTGTTTGCTTAAGCAACCAAACGCAGTTTTGGTGGTAGGTGAGAATCGGGCTCATTAACCCAATTTGAAACACATGGAATCTTGCTCATATCACAACGTTCCGAGTACTTCTGCGCGATTTCGGTTACTTCCTTCATCAGGCCATCGGCCAGAGTCATTGGCTCAAGTCCGTATGCTAGAAATTTATCGTTGGCAACGTGCAATTCGTTTTCAGCCGCTTCCTTACGAGGATTCTTAACGAGTGCCAGTTCAGTGTCAGTCATTTCAGAAATCATCTTCGCCAAGTCAATAACGCGATGGGTTTCTGTCATTTGATTAAGGATATGTACACGATCACCTTTTTCCGGTGGGTTGTTTACAGCGATATCAAGGCAGTGACAGGTATCCTGGATGTTGATAAAAGCACGCGTTTGGCCGCCAGTACCGTGGACGGTGAGCGGATAGTCAACAGCTGCCTGCATCAAAAAGCGATTTAACACTGTACCGTAGTCGCCATCGTAATCAAAACGATTGATCAGACGCTCATCAAGTTTAGTTTCTTCAGTTTGTGTGCCCCACACAATACCTTGATGTAGATCTGTTATGCGTAGTGAATCGTTCTTCGCATAGAATTGAAAGAATAGAGCGTCCTGTGTTTTGGTCATGTGGTAAATAGAGCCAGGGTTAGCTGGGTAAAGAATTTCTTGCTCAGCTGTCGTGCCGTCTTGCTCTACTTTTACTGTTAGGTAGCCTTCAGGTATTTGCATACCGGCGGTGCCGTAACCGTACACGCCCATGGTGCCTAGATGCACAAGGTGAATGTCTTGGCCGCTTTCAACGATGGCTGCACACACGTCATGCGTTGCCCCGAGATTGTTGTTAACTGTGTAGCGCTTGTGCTCCGCAGTCTTCATAGAATAGGGCGCAGCACGCTGCTCAGCGAAATGAATGATTGTGTCTGGTTGCTCTGTCTTTATTAGGTTAAGCAAGGCTTTGTAGTCTTGACCGACGGTGATATTTTGAAAACCGATAGTTTGTCCGGTGACTTCGTTCCAAGCTTCTAAACGCGTTTCAATACTCTGGATTGGAGTTAAAGAATCAACCTCTAGTTCAGCATCGATAGCTCGACGCGATAGATTGTCAACTATGATGACCTCGTGGCCTTGCTTGGACAGATGCAAGCTTGTGGGCCATCCACAAAAGCCGTCACCACCTAAAACTATAATCTTCGACATCGTAAGTACCTTGAATTTGTTATGTTTAAGTCGTCAGACAATTTATCTGATGCTACGTAGGACTATTGCAATTGCTATGCCTGCGTGTATCCGGGATTAC
>CALHOU010000141.1 GCA_938035945.1 uncultured Granulosicoccaceae bacterium | reverse complement strand
ACTAACACGCCAATCGCTATTGATGCATAGAATGACGCAGACTCGCCCCGCTCTTCACAGATCTTGATTGCGAATACGGTGCTAGAGAAGGACAAGGCAAAAGCCAATGCCCAAGCAGATAAACTAGAGCTTAAAGCAAGCGGCGAATACAACATCCCAACCGTTAAAATGACAGCAGCCGTAAGTGGCACCGCGATCACCATGTGCAATAATGCCGACGCCCAAACGTATTTAGGCTTCAAGGCGTTGAGGTTGAGCTTCAAACCTATGGTGAACAACAGCAGTGTGACACCGGCATCTGCCAAAGGTGCCAGCCCTTCGCCCGTGCCTATGTGCAAGGCGTGCGCTACGAACCCAGCAATCAGATACCCCAGCATAGGTGGGTACCCGGCACGCCGCATCAGTAGTCCGGCAGAAAATGCCAGTACAATGACTAAAGGGTCCATGAATTAAACGAGCGCCTGTTTAAAAGTAGAAACAACCATAAAGATAGTTACCGTGTGGCGCATTGAACAGTCACATGTAAACGATCTAGCACTAACTCGCTGGCATCCCAGTTTCAATAATCGATATCCAATAGCTGCAACCATAGGCGATGGCGTCATCATTAAAATTGTATTGTGGATGATGCAATGCCGCTGACGGGCCGTTTCCGATGAATATAAAAGCACCTGGCCGTTCAATCAACATATACGAGAAATCTTCCGCACCCAACAGAGGCGGGTATTCATCATCAACATTGTCCGCTCCCACAACCTGGCTGGCTACGGCAGCGGCGAACTTGGTTTCGTTGACCGCATTAATGGTTGCTGGATAATTACGTTCGTAGTTTATCTCAGCGCTCGCACCATATGCTTCAGCCGTTTTAGTGATTAATTTAATCACCTGACTTTCTGCCTCATCCTGCACCGCTGGGTTTAACGTTCGTACAGTGCCCTTTAATTTTACGGTGTTTGGTATAACGTTATAGCTATCGTTATCACCTTCCACAGCCGTGATCGACACAACCACAGAGTCAACCGGATTGGTGACTCTTGCCGCTATGTGTTGCAGCGCGGAAATGACTTTTGCCGCGACCAGCATAGTGTCGACGCACAAATGCGGCATAGCCGCATGCCCACCCTTACCTGTCAGCGTGACATCGATTGTGTCAGCTGCGGCCATCATTGGACCTGGCCGAATACCAAATTTTCCCAGCGCCAGGTTCGGCATGTTATGCATGCCATACACTTGCTGGATATCGAACTTGTCCATCATGCCGTCGTTGACCATTTCACGGCCGCCCGCACCCTGTTCCTCTGCCGGTTGAAAAATAACCACAGCGGTTCCGTTAAAGCGGCGGGTTTCGCACAACACTTTTGCTGCACCCAACAACATAGCTGTGTGACCATCGTGACCGCAGGCGTGCATTTTGCCGCGTACCTTAGACGCATATTCAAGATTGGTATTTTCGATAATTGGTAAGGCATCCATATCAGCGCGAAGACCAATACACAGGTTGGAGCTGGTGGACTGCCCTTTAATGACACCAACAACTCCTGTGCGTCCGATACCTTCCACCACCTCATCTGCACCAAAACTGCGCAGCAAGGAAGCGACCTTCTCAGCTGTGCGCTGCACGTCATATTCCAGCTCAGGGTTTTCGTGAATATCGCGGCGCCAGCTGGTGATATCACCAATATGTGGTGACACGCGCGAATCGCTCTGTCGCGCGCCCAGGGCGTCTGAGGCGGCGGTAGTGGATGTACTCATACTCGGATCTCGGCAAGCGCCAGTCGGTACTGGAACGTGAATGACTTAAATTATCCACATAATGGTTACACGGCCCCAGCCCACGGTCAATACGGCGTGTAGACACAAATGCCAGTTTTGAACCAATACGGTGATAAAGTAGACTAAAGCTGAAAGCGTCCAAATTCTGACAACCACTGCACCCCTGCCATAGGCTATCCTTTTGGTAAGCCGCCAAAAATTAATCAAGCATACCTTCAGGAAAATCTAGCTGTGACTCAAAAAACAAAACCCTGGTCTGCGCGACTGGCACCCTACCGTCGTCCGGATAATAAGCGCGCTGTGATTGAGATCGCCATAACGGTGGTGCCATTTGTTGCCTTATGGCTGGTCATACTCTGGCTTTTTCATATTGGCATGGTCACCACGCACATCGCCGCCCTGCTCGCATTAATTCCGGCCGCAGGATTGATGGTCAGGTTGTTTATCATTCAGCACGATTGTGGGCATGGCTCCATGTTCTCTTCGCGCCGAGCCAATGATTGGGTTGGTCGCGTATTAGGCGTTGTAACGATGACCCCTTATGAGTACTGGCGTAGCTTACATGCAGCACACCACGCCAGTTCTGGCAATCTTGATCGACGTGGCATGGGTGATATCGATACACTCACCGTCGATGAATATCTGAGTAAAGGTTTCTTCGGTCGCCTACTTTATCGCCTGTACCGGCATCCGGCCGTTATGTTCGGTTTAGGTCCGGCTTACTTGTTCTTGTTGCGCCACCGGATTCCAGTCGGTGCTATGAAAGCTGGAGTTAAACCTTGGTTAAGCACCATCGCCAACAACATCGGGATTGTAGTTATGTCAGCGGTGTTGATTTATTTCACCAGCTGGACAACGTTTCTTATTATTCAAATTCCGATCGTTGTAATCGGTGCATCGATTGGTGTTTGGATGTTTTATGTGCAGCATCAGTTTGATGAAACACATTGGGATAGAAACCCAACCTGGAAACATGAAAATGCAGCGCTGCATGGAAGTTCTTACTATGACTTACCGAAGCCATTAATGTGGATTACCGGCAACATTGGTATTCACCACGTACACCACTTATCTAGCCGAATCCCTTTTCATAAACTACCGCAAGTCGTCAAAGACCACCCAGAGTTGGCGAACATTGGTCGCCTCACACTGCTTGATAGTCTGCGCTGCGTAAGGCTTACCTTATGGGATGAGCAAAAGAAAAAGCTGATTTCATTTCGTGATTTAAAAGGAGGCTATGCCACAGCGGCATAGTCGCTACCACAATGGTAAGTTGCGCAGAGGTGATGGCGTCAAGCCAACTCAATTTCACTCACTTTTAACTGGGTTTGACCACCCATTTGCGCAGCGCCTAACTCGGTAAGCTCGCGCCGAGTTGCTCTGCCCCGATAATGCTGTTCAACATGACTCGCTGGAAAATCCGGCGGGCTCAAGCCTTCCTCGAAACATTTAAATTGCTCGAGCATGTATTGGCGATTGCGTTCGCAGTCGGGTGCGATACCCAAATACACAACACTACTAGGAACCTTCGATTGATTACAATGCTCAACCGCATGCACCGCATCGGGGTGCCACCAAACCGTGTCCCCAGCGCGCAACATGGGTAAGCTGCATAATCCCCGAATGAGTAAATCATGTTTCTCGGGGTGCAACAAATAAGCTTCGCTTGGCAGAGGAAAAACCTGATCGTCGTTACTCATGCTGCTATGGAGCATGTTTAAAAACATCCACGCCACACACCGCGACGACGGCACCAATTGCAAACTTCCACAGCCAGCACCTTGCGGCGTTAAAGCCATCCAACCTTGATAGCTACGAAAAACACCGCAGGAATCTTTATGTGGTTTTTGTTTGGTACTGACTCGGCGTGTTGCATCAAACGCATTGAATGATTGCCAATCATCACCTAGCAACTCGCCATAAGTGGTGGCAATCGTGTCCCCACTAAACCACGACTCCATGGAGCAGTTGTCGACGTGCGGTGCCAAGCCATGCACCTGATCACCGGGTTCTCTTATGCGAACTCGATCGGCATAGGTAAATGAATGTGCGGGGTTAAACGAGCCCTGCGCCGATTCATCAACATGCCAAAGACCATTGAGTAGTTTTTGCAAAGTGTGCAGATGTTTTGACTGTCTGATTTCGAGCTGACTTTTAGACCAATAGATATCGAGCATATGTGGGTGCTCGGCACGTGCTTCATCATTCGCCTCGATCGCTTTTTGCAGTTCTTTAAAATAATGGTTGGTATCTAAGTAGTCGTGAAGAGACTCATTCCATTGCCTCACCTGACCCTGTGCAAACGTGCCGCGAACGACCACACAGCCACGTTTACGAACAAGGGCTGCTTGCTCAGTGGTAAAACCATGCTCGCAAAGCTCACCGAAAGATACCTCTGGAATGACCGGTTGCCCAGAGTCGCGCAGCTGTGCAATCTGAGCAATCTCTTGCGCGATGGATGCGCTGAATCGCTTATACGCAGTGTCGATGTCAAAGCCGTGCGGCAAATGATCTCGAACCAACGCTGCTAGCGAGAATGTGTTGTTAAAGGGCGTGTCCACAAGTAAAACAACAGGGTATCAATCCATGTAACACACCAATTTACCCTAAACTAAAATCCAGTCAACGATTATCCATCGACTATCGGGCATTGGGCACGGAATCAGCGTGGCATTGGGCACTTTTATGCCAATTTAAGGGCTGCGCTGGTTCAAACACCATTGAACCGCGCAAAAATTAAAAACATCAGCATAACCGCAGGCGTTTTCCTTGCAGCTCAAGTGATCACGGTTTACGCGTTATATCATACTGCCGATAAGCGTAAGTAAGCATGGTCAACGCGAGCAGCATCTCTACGAACAACACCAATAACATCGCAAGCACGGTCAGTGCAAACGAATGAGACGTAAGCGTCCAGACTGTCTGAGCTACTATCAGTACGCCAGCAAGCGCAACAGCAAGCACTATGCATTTGAGCAGAAAATCTAATAGGGATCGACCGAGAAAATCAAAATCCATGCGACCAACTGGCACTAATCGACTGGGAAAAAATAGGAAGCTGATATTGTCTATTGCATAAATCAGGAAATTAATTGGTATAACCATTGAAGCTAATGCTAACAAGATAAGTATTGCTTGGTTTGACGCAAATGGCAGTGCCCCAACTATCACTAACCATTGCAATATGCTTGCAAATACAACCGGTGTAAATAGTTGTCCCGCACATATACTGGTCGACGATGTCGGCAGCGCTTTTAATTTCTCTACGATGCCCAAGGTACCACGGAAATCGTAGGTCAAGATCTTCGGCAACATAAACACCAATAGAAAAAACAACAGAGGTGGAAACAAACGGCTGGCCACGATCGCTGAGCCATTCATGCCCAGTATTACACCCATTAAAAGGGACAGGCTTGGCAAACCGTACGCAATTGTCGGTACTGAACGGAACAGGCGTAGCCATTGACTCCAGGCAATAGACGCAGCACTACCGAAAACCATTGGCGCAGATCTGGAGCGTAATTTACCGGTACCGCTTTGCCATACCGAACCGCCTTTGAGTATTGATTGCCAGCGATTGTGCGCTACTAAACTCGAAGCAGATGTCTCGTCTATTAAGAATCGGTCCAGAACTACGATTGCAATTATCAATCCGCAAAGAACCGTCAAACCTAAAAATACACGTGTTAAATACTCAGATACCGAATCCGGTACCACGTATAAACTCGAAAACAGTTCGAAAGGTGAAGCCAGCGCAGCGACCAAGGCCCAGTCTGTTGCGTCATTGGCTAACACGCTAAGTCGGTCAACCATACCAAGCTGAAGGCTTTCAGGTGGGACTCTAAAAGAGCTTGCAATTACGATGCAAACCATTGCTATTGGTAGGTAAAACAGTAGCAGATGCTTTTTGCTGGGTAGGTATGGCCAGCGTTTTCTTGCAACCATTGCCCCCATAACCAAAACGGCGCTCAATAGTTGGATAAAAATCAAGGAAAGCACGACTGATGAAAATATTACTGCTCGATTCAACTCTGTTTTAGGTAGCAGTAGGGATAGTAGCAGAGCGCTCAGTATTGCCCCAAGAAAATAGGACAGCACTTTATAGACAACTAAAGAAGATCTTCTTATAGGAGCGCTGGACAGGATATTCATCTCTGCCAAGCTGAAATGTAATGGCGAGCCGCTACTGGTGAGAACCGTTGAAAAGCAAGCAGCCAACAAACCTAATGTATACCACTGCGATGCAGCAGCCGTACTCAGCTCAATTATGTAATTTTCTTCAGAAGCGTATCGTACAAAGCTTCTTCGTAGAAGTACAACTATAGCCACAATTACTGCAACAAAGAAAACACCCTTAAGTGTTTTCAATTGCTTGAATCGTCCAAGCACAGCAGCTCGAAATCGAAGGCGATTCAAGAAAAAAAGCGGGCGTAAATGCTCGAGTATTTCTAGCATTTTAAAAAACGCTCGTTAGCTGCGTAAATTCAATTTGGCTGAGAATCACGAGTTATTTCCAAAAAAACAGATTCCAGCGACGCTTCGCTATTGGCGCCATCTACTGTCTTCAAAATATCTTCAAACGAGCCGTACAGCAAGCTCTGGCCTTCATCAATGATTAATATATGGCTGCAAAGCTTTTCAACCAAACTAAGAATGTGAGAACTAATAATGATAGCCGCACCCTCTTCCGCCCGTGCGGCTATGGATTGCTGAATCGACCTCATACCACGAGGGTCAAGCCCGGTGAGCGGTTCGTCAAAAATTAAGGCAGCAGGGTTACTTAAATAGGCGCAGCATATGGACAGCTTCTGCCGCATGCCCAATGATAAGCTATCAGCTGAAGAATCACGTTTACCGTCAAGATCAAACAGCTTTAATAATTCCTGTATTTGATCATGATAATTCTTGACCCCATACAAGGATGCGGTAATTTCCAAATGTTCGTTGACAGTCAAAGCATCAAACAGGCGTGGATCATCAGGAACATAGCTCGTAACCTGCTTTGCGGCAATTGGTTGCTTGGCCATGTCATGCCCACCTATCGTGATACTACCTGAGCTGGGTTGCACAATGCCGGCAAGCATGCGCAATGTTGTCGTTTTTCCAGCCCCGTTGGGACCAACTAATCCCAGCACTTCACCTTGATTTACGGTGAAGGACAGCCTATCCACGGCTGTGAGGTCGCCATAGCGGCGGCACAAATTTTCGACACGAATCATAGTACAAAAAATGCTGGTAAAAAAAGGTGAGGTTTATTGTCCCTATTGGGCTATACAGCCACATTACTACAAATTATTAGCCATAGACGTATCCATTGTGTAGCCTAGCCCTCTTCAAAGACCGTCCGCACAACCACAATATCTAGTCAACCATTATCGATCGCCCATTGTAAATTGGGCACGTAAAAGCGAGGCTGCGAACACTGTTGTGCCAATTCAAGCCGTTTGCACCGCCTCAACACGCCAATACAAGGGCTGCGCTGGGTCAAACACCACGACTCGCTCATCACCTGCCATCAGTTGCTGATCAAACTGCACCGGCTCAGACTGCTTTACCAGAGTCATGCGCGATTCGTTGATTGGCAACTGATAGAAATTCGGACCGTGCAAAGACGTAAACCCTTCGAGCTTGTCCAAGGCAGACGCGCTTTCAAATACGTGTGCCAAGGTCGACATCGTGTTCGGCGCGTTAAATACACCGGCGCAACCGCAGGCGTTTTCTTTTGTACTTGCTGTGTGTGGTGCACTATCAGTGCCCAGAAAAAAGCGCTGGTCACCTTGTGTCGCAGCGTTAACTAACGCATTCTGATGTGACTCTCTTTTTAATATCGGCAAGCAATAATAATGTGGCCGAATACCACCGACCAACATGTGATTTCGATTAAGCAGCAAGTGATGTGGTGTGATCGTACCA
>CALHOU010000140.1 GCA_938035945.1 uncultured Granulosicoccaceae bacterium | reverse complement strand
GCCGATTTAACTGCGCAAGGCATTGCAAAAGGGGAGAGTGTCGCTGTGATGCATCCCAATGGACTTGAAGGGGTCAAGGCACTTTTCGCTGCGCTTTATGGTGGATTCCGAGTGACCATGCTTAATTTGGCGGCAGGTCCTGACGCTTTAAGCTACGCAATGGAGCATTCACAAGCCCGAGTTGCCTTTGTGCATGATGATCAGATGGAATCTTTTAATCAGGCCCGCCCAGAAAACCTTACCCGTTTTGCAGCGTGCGGCGAGAGCACCCAATTGCACGACATTGCACCCACTGACGATGCACTGTTGATGTATACATCGGGTACAACGGGTCGTCCGAAAGGGGTCGTGCATACCCAATCAAGCCTGCTTGCCGGTGGGTGGACAGTGAGTGTGGCGCATGAACTGACACCGCAAGATCGTGGCATGGGTGTTCTACCGTTCTACCATATCAATGGATTGTGCGTATCCGTTATGGGTAGCCTGGTTTCTGGTGGCTCGCTTGCCATGGTGTCGCGGTTTTCCGCCAGTAAATTCTGGAATCAAGCGGCCGATGCAGGCATCACTTGGTTCTCTGTCGTTCCAACAATCATCAGCCATTTATTGCACGGTGCAGCCGAACCTGAACCTTCGCTTAAAGCGCAACTTCGATTTGCGCGATCTGCTTCATCAGCATTAGCCGTTGAAACACAACGCGCCTTTCAGGATCGCTTTGGGCTGGCAATCGTCGAGTCTCTTGGGCTAACGGAGACGGCGGCGCAGTGTTTGGTTAATCCGCTTGATCCAAAACTTCATAAGATCGGTTCGGCAGGTTGTGCGATTAGCAATGAGGCGCGTATTGCTGATGAAAGCGGACAGGAGTGCACACGTGGTGTCGAAGGTGAAATTCAGATCCGCGGCCCCAACGTCATGAAAGAATACTTGCGCAACCCTGAAGCGACTGCCGGCACGTTTCATGGCGACTGGCTTCGCACCGGTGATTTGGGCCGGATGGATGAAGACGGCTATGTGTTTGTTACCGGACGGCTTAAAGAGCTGATTATAAAAGGTGGCGAAAACATCGCGCCACGCGAAATTGACGAAGCCCTGTATGAGCATCCTGATGTTGTTGAAGCAGCCGCTTTCGCGCGACCGTGTGATCGCTACGGCGAGCGTGTCGAAGCTGCGGTTCGACTTAGCGAGGCTTCGACAACGTGCAGCGATGACCTGCTCGCACTGTGTGTGGAACGCGTCGGGCAATTCAAAGCGCCTGACACTGTGCACATCCTCGCCGAACTACCCAAGGGACCATCAGGGAAAATTCAGCGGCTGTATCTGAACGAGTTACTCTACGGGACAACATGATGGGGCAACGTGATGGCGCAACATTATCTTGCCGTCACAGAGCTATCCACTCAGACCGTTGAAGATCAATCGGCAACCCATTAGTAAAAACGCAATCAGAACTGCTTTGCGAAACAACTCTTGACTGACCCGGTCGCGTAGCACTTCGCCAATGCGAAAGCCCACAAGCACCACACACAGTGCCAAAGCTGATTTGATCAACACCGGAAAAGTCAGGATGCCGGCTACCACTTGTCCTGCACCCAACGGGATGGCCCCGGCTAAAAACAGAAAGCCCGTTGCGCCGATAAACTTCTCTTTAGACACATCCCGCGCCACCAAATACATGGCCACGATGGGCGACCAGATTGAACTGATCCCACCGAGCACACCCGCCAGAATTCCGAACCCGAGATGCCAGCCGCGACCAGGCCCGATCTTGAGCTTAATGCCCAACAGCGAGTTAAGTGAAAACACAACCATCGCCACACCAATGGCGACCGTCAGTAGTGCCGTTGGGTATTTAGCAATGAACATGGAAGCGATAAAGATGCTGACCATGATCGCTGCGGCAAACAGCCAGTATTCGCGGACGAGGGCCCACTTATTAGAAGCATGAGCAAATTGCAGTGAATTGGTTGCAAGGATCGACAACCACAGGAGTGGAATAGCCTCAGTTGGTGGCATGATCAAGGTGAGAAACGCCATGGCCGCTGCCGGCAGTCCGATGCCTAAAAAGCCTTTCACGATTGCAGCAAACAGGAAGATAACCACAAGCTGTGCGCTCTGCAGCGCATCGAAGTTCTGTACAAGGGCGGTAATGGTTTCGTTCACTTTGTTGGTTTTCCCTAACTGGTGTACTTGAGTGTTGATATTTCTGGCGGCGAGTCCGCCAGAGCACTCCGCCTTGCAACACTGCCTTCGCAGCTGAGCCGACTAGCAGCTCATATTTATCATCTGGAATCAAAAATACACTGAGCTGGTCCAATGCATCCAGATCTTGCGCTTTTGCGGCTTTGTGCCGTCACAAATCGCCGAATATTAACCCTATTCAACGCCTCACCAGCACCAATAACGCTTGTTGTAAACGTACCAGTGTCCCACCCCAATCTACGGACACGGAAGTAACACTGATCAAGTCAAGTAGTTAGCTGCGCTGAGCTTATCAACACTCAAGTAGACCAGTTAGGAAATGGTACAAAAAATCTCATTATACGCACTTTGAGATTGACACTCTGCCATTTTAGTGAGAGCCTAACGTGGGCTGCCGCTTGTAGCTAACAGGTCCATCCGCCCAGCAAAAGAGCGGATTAGCGGCACATTAACTTACCCTTTGGGGGAGAGAAAGCTTGCGCTGGTGCCAGGCAGTATTCTCGCCTCCATTGCAATAAGAAATCCTCTGGAGGAAATATGAAAGTTACACATCTACTCGGCGCTACTGCGCTGAGCGCGGTTATGGCAGTTGGTACCGCCTATGCCGAAACCACAATCCGTGTGCAATCGGTTCTTGGCGATGCGTCAGACGAAGTTGTCATGCTTAAAGAATTCGCCAAAGACGTTGGCGAACTTACTGGTGGTTCACTGACCATTGAAGTGCTGCCAGCTGGCGCTGTTGTTGCACCTAGCGATATTATCGACGCGGTTGATGCCGGTCTTGTAGAAGCCGGTTTTGCGTGGACACACTACTGGGGTGGTAAGCACGTTGCGGCCAACCTTTTTGGTGCACCCGTTGCGGGCGCAGGTGTTGGCATGGACAACATTGCATTCCTTAGCTGGTTCCAGTACGGCGGCGGTAAAGAGCTTTATGACCGTCTATGGGGTGAAATGGGCGTGAACGTTAAAGGTTTCATGTTGCAGCCTGTAGGTCCAGAGGCATTGGGTTGGTTCCCGAAGCCTATCGAGTCTATGGATGACTTCCGTAAGATGCGTTTCCGTGCACCTCCTGGCATGGTAGGCGC
>CALHOU010000139.1 GCA_938035945.1 uncultured Granulosicoccaceae bacterium | reverse complement strand
AGGGGCAAGATCGCTTGGCGGCGACGATCGCGGCCCTGCTTGGCCGATCCACCCGCTGAGTCCCCTTCCACCAAATAGATTTCTGATTTGGCCGGGTCACGCTCTTGGCAATCAGCGAGCTTGCCGGGTAAACCTGCTATGTCTAAAGCGCCCTTGCGTCGGGTCATTTCGCGTGCCTTACGCGCAGCTTCCCGAGCTCGTGCAGCATCAATTATTTTCGCGGTGATTTCCCTGGCTTGGGTTGGGTTCTCGGCCAGAAAGTCCGCCATGAACTCACCGAGTACAGATTCAACACAACCTTTGACTTCACTGGATACGAGTTTGTCTTTGGTTTGCGAGGAAAATTTCGGATCAGGCACCTTCACTGATAGCACAGCGGTCAACCCTTCTCGAGCGTCATCACCCGTGGCAGACACTTTGGCTTTTGCTGCAGCCCCACTGCTTTCGATGTATTGGTTCAGTGTACGAGTTAGTGCACCTCGGAAACCAGCCAAGTGAGTACCACCATCACGCTGTGGGATGTTATTGGTAAAGCAGTAGATGTTTTCCTGGTATGAATCCGTCCATTGCAAAGCAACCTCTACCGCGACCTCATCTTTTTCGCCCAAGGTATGGATGATAGTGTCATGCACCCCGCTCTTCTTGCGGTTCAGGTGCTCAACGAAGGCACTGATACCGCCTTCAGCAAAAAACGTTTCATTAGCATCGGTGCGCTTGTCCAGCAGAATTATCTTCACGCCACTGTTCAAAAACGACAACTCCCGCAGTCGCTTTGACAAGATTTCAAATTCGAATACGATATTTGAAAACGTATCGGAGCTGGGTTTGAAATGGATAGTGGTGCCCGTTTTATCGGTATCACCCACAACCTTCAAATCGGAGACAGGTTTGCTGTCTTTGTATTCCTGGAAATGATCTTTGCCTTCGCGCTGAATACTCAGCGTGAGCCATTCGCTCAAGGCGTTTACCACCGAGATACCCACACCGTGCAATCCACCGGATACTTTGTACGAGTTATCGTCAAACTTACCGCCGGCATGCAGTACGGTCATAATAACCTCAGCAGCTGATCGGCCTTCCTCTTCGTGTATATCGGTTGGAATGCCACGGCCGTCGTCAGATACGCTGACCGATTCGTCTGGATGTATGGTTACCGTGACGGCGCTACAGTGGCCTGCGAGCGCTTCATCGATGGAATTATCGACCACCTCAAACACCATGTGGTGCAAGCCGGTACCGTCATCTGTATCACCGATGTACATGCCTGGACGCTTACGAACAGCGTCCAGCCCTTTGAGAACTTTGATGTTCGAGGAATCGTAACTGGGGTTATCAGCCATGGGCTTATTTTCGCTTCGATTAACCCGCGAATTATACTCCTTTTCGTAGCTCTCCGCCTGCTATTGAAAACATTTCAATAGGCGTATTTTCAAGGCTCTGCGGCTCTGTACTGGTCAGAAACACTTGGCTGTTCAGTTGTGCAATTTGGCCCAAGATTTTGCCACTTTGTTCTCGATCTAACTCGGATGGTAAATCGTCACAAAGCACTATGGCCGGCTTGTTGGTAATTGTATGCAACAGTATCAGTTGAGCTAGGTGCATTGCATACACCAACAGCTTTTGTTGACCACGGGATAAAATTTGTCTGGCCAGCACGCCGTCAGTACTGATTTGCAGTTCGGCTCGGTGCGGACCCACTGTTGTGGTTCGAAATCGTCTGCAGTTCTGAAAACTCTTGGCAAGCGCTTCCGCCATATCAATTCCATCGGACCAGCCGCTGCGGTAGCTAAGTTCCACGTGGAACACTGTCTCCATGGAACGTAAAAGCTCGGTCAGCGTCGATTGCAGAGAAACCGTGTAGTTTCGTCGAAACGCATCGAGCTGCGTTCCGGCACTAACCAACTGCTCATCCCAGGAATTTACTTCACTGTCTGGTGCATTGTCTTTTAGCGATTGGTTTCGCTGTGATAACGCACGGCGGTAAACCTTCCACGCGTCGAAGAAGCCTTGTTCCACGTGGAACGTTCCCCAATCGATAAACGAGCGCCGACCACTTGGGCCATCTTGTATCAACGCGTGACTATCCGGGGTTAAGGCTTTTACCGGTAGTATTTGGGTGATCGGCGCAATACTTCGTATTTCTTCATAATCCAAACGAAGCTCAGTGGTTCCGTCACGATGACGGCGCAAACCACTGCGGTGAGTCTGTTCAGAGGCCACATCCAGCATTTGACAGGCGAGGGTGAATTCATCCTCACCACGGGTAATTAGCTCGCGTACTTTGCGAGTACGGAATGAATGACCAACAGATAAGCAGTGAATAGCCTCTAGAACGCTACTTTTTCCAGCGCCGTTCGCGCCGGTAATCAGGTTAAAGCCAGGAGCAGGGGATAGAGAGGCTTCCCGCAGGTTTCGTAACCCACGGATATCAATCTGCGTCAGAATCACAGACGCATTGGCATGACGACATACTTGCTGTCGGTGGTTTGATCAGGGGTGACTAAAACACTGCTATTGCCATCCTTAAGTACAATACGCGCGTTTTCAGTTTCCAAGGAGTTCAATACATCGAGCAAGTAAGTCACGTTGAATCCGATTTCAGCAGTGTCACCGGTGTACTCCACTTCCAGCTCATCAATCGCTTCCTCCTGATCTGGATTATTACTCGAAATCGTCAAAATGCCTGATTCTAGGGCTAATCGGACTCCTCGGTATTTTTCGTTGGACAGTACCGACGCCCTGGTTAGCGACTGCTTCAAAGTAGCGCAATCGATCAGCAGCTCCTTATTGCCATCAATCGGGATAACGCGGTTGTAGTCGGGAAAGCGACCATCGATCAATTTCGTGGTTAACCGCACATCGCCCAGACTGACCTGCAAGTGTTGTGGCGTGAGTTTTAATCGAACAGCTTCTTCATCTTCAGCGGATGACAATAATCGTTGCAGTTCTGTGACACTTTTGCGCGGAATAATAGCTCGAACTGGTGTTTCCGGTTCAGCATCAGTTTCGCATTGTGCGTAAGCAAGCCTGTGGCCATCGGTCGCAACACATGACAGCCGTCCTGATCCGATTTCCAACAGCATACCGTTGAGGTAAAACCGAACATCTTGCTGCGCCATCGAGAACGAAGTGCTGCGAATACAGTGATGCAACTGGGCAGCTGTTAGCGTAACTTCTTGCGCATCGGCTAATTCATCGACAACAGGAAATTCAGCGGCGGGCAGGGTGGCCAGGGTAAACCGGCTTCGACCTGAATTGAATTTCACTTTATCGCCCGTTGAGTCGAAATCCACTCGCGCAGACTCTGGTAGATATTTACAAATATCCAACAACTTTCGAGCAGGTACCGTTATCTCTCCCTCAGCGTCGATATGCATATCGGTTTTGGCCTGCATTTCGATTTCAGTATCGGTGGCGGTAATGGTTAACGATCCATCATTTGCACGCAGCAATACGTTACCCAGTACCGGTGACGTTTGTCGACGTTCTACAGCACCAAAGACATGTTGCAGTGGTGTGAGTAGAGATTCGCGTTGAGCGCTGAATTTCATAGGCAGTTAAAAAAAAGATTTTTTAAATTTACAATATTATTACTGTTACTACTACTGAATAACAAGTCTGTTGACAAGTCAAATTTATATAATTAAATCAATAGCTTACCGTTAGAAATCCGTTTGTATATGTCACCTTCAAGTCTGCTTGAAAGCTGTGGGTGAAATGTGGATAAGTCGATCTACCCAGATCCATTTCATTTTTATACAGTGTTTGTCCACAGGCTACGCGCAACTTGTTAGACCGCACCAAGCAAACTTATTTTATTCAACTACGCAGTAAGAATACGCTTCAAGTTAGCATAATCTTCACGTATGCCAGAGTCCGATTCACGAAGTTCAGTTACTTTTTTACACGCATGCATAACTGTGGTGTGATCTCGCCCGCCGAATGATTGCCCGATTTCCGGCAAGCTTTTGCTAGTGAGCTCTTTAGACAAGCTCATAGCCACTTGTCTTGGTCTGGCGATTGATCGGGAGCGGCTCTTTGCTGACAGGTCTGCCAATCGAATCTTATAGTACTCAGCCACTGTTTTCTGAATATTCTCGATCATCACTAATTTCGATTGAACCGCGAGCAAATCAGCAAGTACATCTTTTGCAGATTCAATCGAAATAGGCTCGCCAGTCAGTCGAGCTGAGGCGATTAATCGTTTTAATGCACCTTCAAGTTCGCGTACGTTAGATTGAATTTTCTTGGCGATAAAAAAGCTCACCTCTGACGGCAATTCGAATCCATCGAGTTCGGCTTTGCTATGCAAAATGGCCACACGCATTTCCAACTCTGGCGGTTCCACAGCAACGGTTAAGCCCCAACCAAATCGAGTTTTAAGGCGATCTGCCAAGCCGTTGACTTCTTTGGGGTATCGATCGCAGGTGAGTACGATTTGTTGGCCACCTTCAAACAACGCGTTGAAGTTGTGGAAAAATTCTTCTTGGGTTTGTTCTTTTCCGGCAAAAAACTGAATATCGTCGATCAGCAGCGCATCAAGATTGCGGTAGAACTGCTTAAACTGATTCATTTTACTGTGCTGTAGTGATGACACCATCTCGGCTACATAGCGTTCGGAGTTAATAAACAGCACGCGAGCATCGGGTTTGTTTTTAAGAATCTGATGCCCGATGGATTGCATTAAATGAGTTTTGCCTAAACCTGATGCACCATAGATCAGAAAAGGATTGTAAGCACCCCCAGGGTCGTTGCCAATTTGCATGGCCGTAGCTCGGCCCAACTGATTCGACTTGCCTTCAATGAGCGAATCGAAGGTAAATTGAGGATTTAGGCCTGCCGCGCGCCGGGGAGTAGGGTTAGCGCTGACAACTTCGCTATGTGCATGGGCATTTGTGGCCTTGGCCTGTGGCTCAGATTCACCCGACGTATGACCCCGCGGCATCACCGGCACACTTCCAGTACCGATAACCAGATCGACGGTAATTGATCGGCTAGTATCAAGAGATGTGGCTATCTCTTTGATGCGCGGAAAGAAATTACTTTTAACCATGTCCAACACAAAGCGATTGGGCGCCATGATCTTTAGGCTCGAGTTTACTTCGTAGGCCTGCAAAGGACGAATCCAAGTATTGAGCTGCTGCTCAGATAATTCAGTTTCTAACCGGGACAGACAACGGTCCCACAACGATGCAGACAACGGCAATACTCCAAAAATATCGGTAAAACAAGACTGATCAACATAGATTGATCAAAATGCCCGCAATAGAAATTGCGACGCGGCAGGTGGCGTTTTCGCTGCCGGGGGAGAACTTTAAGCTATCCTGCGCAACGATTTCAATCACTGATTTTTATTTGTTTCATTCGGCGACAAATACTGTTCAAATTTGAGTTAGAGAGTAGCGCTAACTTTGTATCCAGATTTACGCAACCTACCAGCAATGAATACCAGCTTAACCACTTAATACTTGCCTACTGGTGTTTACTTGCTGCTCAATCACAGTAATTTTTCTAGAGTGCTGTGGAGAGATTTCATCAGTTGGAATTTTTGTTCGAATTTTGTGCTTTTTCAGCTCCCGGATGATTGACCCCACACCAATAAGCACCTAAAATTGTGGGTTCCCTGCAGGGAACGTTCTCTGCCGGCCGTTATTCAGGTAATTGCATCATGAAAAGAACATATCAACCTAGCCGCATAAAGCGAGCAAGAGCACACGGTTTTCGTGCTCGTAAAGCCACACGTGGTGGAAGAGCTGTTTTGGCAGCACGTCGTCGTAAGGGCAGAGCGCGTCTAAGCGCTTGATTTTAATAGCAACAATTGTATAAAGCGTGGACGTTGTTATGCCATGCTTGCAATTATTGCAAACAACTAGTTTGCGTCATATCGCGGCTGAAAAGTTGCGCCGCGCGTCCTTTGGTAGCGTCAGTAGTCAATCTCCACTGCGAATATGTGCAATAACACCACCTTTCCGCGCGATGTCCGCCTATTAGACGGGGCTAGCTATGGAACGGTTTTCAAGAAGAACAGGCGCGTCACCAATCGTTATTGGATAGTGCTTGGGCACCAGAGCCAATCTCAGACCAGCCGTTTGGGTTTGGCAATCGCGAAAAAGCGTGCGAAGCGAGCGGTCGACAGAAACCTCATCAAGCGTATTGCGAGAGAGTCTTTCCGGCATAACCAATTGCTTCTTAAGGGGTTTGATGTTGTCGTGATGAATAAAGACCCTGCCGCGAAAGCCACAAGCATTGAATTACGCCAATCACTCGATACCTTATGGGTTGATCTGACAAAAAAAAAGTAGTGGGCAGCAACGTATGGTGCGTTTGATTTTGTTTTACCAGCGCTGGATAAGTCCGCTCTTACCACCGCGTTGTCGATTCTATCCAAGCTGTTCTGAGTACGCACTCGGTGCCATAAAATTGCATGGCGGTGCGAAAGGTTCGTGGCTTGCCACAAAACGCATCTGTCGTTGCCACCCAATGTCCGCAGGCGGGTATGATCCAGTGCCAGGCTCGGTGGAAGATGTAACAGAGTCAACTAATAACCCTGCCAGTGCGCCAAACTGGTCAGAAACGCCGCGCAGCAATGCGCCGAGCAACCAAAAGAGTTAAAGATGGATAACCAACGACTGCTGCTGTACATGGCTTTTGGCTTTGTCAGTCTTCTGCTGTATCAAACTTGGTTGACGGACTATTACGTCCCACCTGAGGGCGCTGAACAAACCAGCACTGCTGCGCCAACAACTTCAGCAGATGTACCAACCGGCGTTGATTTACCAACAGCCACCGGTGGCACTAAGTCTGCGCAACCAGCTGTGGTTGCAAACACGATTTCAGCACCCAGCGTGTCGGTTAAGACGGACGTTATGGATATCGAAATTAGCACCAATGGCGCAACCATTACGTCGGTGTTACTCAACGATTACCCGGTTTCTATCGACCAACCTGATGTGCCGTTTGTATTAATGAGTGACAAACCCGAACGTTTTTTGGTCGCACAATCAGGATTGTTTAACGCTGATGGTGGCACCGCACCCGTGCCCACGCACGAAGCGGTGATGAGTGTTGAAGCGGAAAGTTATGACTTGGGTGATAAAGAGTCTTTATCGATTCCGTTTGTTTGGCAATCTGACGATGGTAAAACAGTAACCAAAACACTCACCTTTAAAAGAAGCAGCTACGAAGTCGATGTTGACTACGTTATTGATAATGGTTCCGACGCTCCTTGGGCTGTTAGTCAATACCGTCAGCTAAAAAGAAAGCCTGGTACCAAAGACGAAAAGCAGCAGTTTGTAAATACCTATATTGGAGCTGTCGTTAGCAATCCTGAAGATCACTACAACAAAGTATCGTTTGGCGATATGGAAGATGAGCGCCTTAACGAAGATGTGACCAACGGTTGGATTGCGATGATTCAACACTACTTTGCAACCGCATGGGTACCAACCGAAGACGAAGTTAACACCGCGTATACGCGTTACCTGCCTGCAGAGAATCGATACCTAATCGGTATGATTTCAGCCGCGCAAACGATTGCGCCAGGTACGCAGGGCACGTTCAACACTAAAGCGTTTATTGGTCCCAAGATTCAGGATGAGCTTAAAGTGGTTGGGCCAAATCTGGAGCTTACCGTTGACTATGGTTGGTTAACCGTGATCGCTCAGCCCTTATTCTGGTTACTGAAAACCATTCACGGTTTTGTTGGTAACTGGGGTTGGGCCATAATTTTTTCTACCTGCGTCATTAAAGCCATCTTTTATAAGTTGTCTGAATCAAGTTATCGCTCGATGGCGAAAATGAAGAAGTTACAACCGAAGTTGGCAGAGTTAAAAGAGCGCTATGGCGATGATAGGGCGAAGATGGGTCAGGCAACCATGGAGCTTTATAAAAAGGAAAAAGCTAATCCGCTCGGTGGCTGTTTACCGATGATTATTCAGATGCCAGTATTCATCGCGCTGTACTGGACTCTACTAGAAAGTGTGGAATTGCGCCAAGCGCCTTGGATGTTTCACATCAAAGATTTATCTTTGCGTGACCCATATTTCATCTTGCCTGTGCTGATGGCAATCAGTATGTATATTCAACAAAAGTTGAATCCGGCACCGGTTGACCCGATTCAGGCAAAGGTATTTCAATTTCTACCATTGATATTCGGTGTGTTCTTCGCCATGTTCCCAGCAGGTCTTGTGTTGTATTGGGTGGTGAATAATATTCTGACCATATTGCAGCAGTACTACATCACCAAGAAAGTGCTTGGCGATGATTTTGGCAAGGCGATGGCCTGACGAATGCGTCAGGTTCCACACCCTCTGTTATCGACACAATAGCTGCAATTGCAACCGGTGCCGGCAAAGCTGGCATCGGTGTTGTACGCGTCAGTGGTCCGATGGCGGTAAACATTGCCAAAACCATCACCGGTCAATCGCTCGAAACTCGCAACGCTCATTACCTACCTTTTCTAAACGACAAAGCCGAAACCCTGGACGTTGGCATTGCTCTGTTATTTAAAGCACCGCATTCATACACAGGTGAAGATGTTTTAGAGCTACAAGGTCACGGTGGTTCGGTGATATTGGATATGGTGCTGGCCAGAGTGCTTGAATGTGGCGCACGCATGGCACGGCCGGGTGAATTTACCGAACGCGCCTTCCTGAATGACAAAATTGATCTAGCCCAAGCCGAAGCGGTCAGTGATTTGATTGACAGTAGCTCCGAGTCAGCAGCACTTGCAGCCGTACGTTCAATGAGTGGTGAGTTTTCCAAACGTATTCACGCGGTTCAATCTGAATTAACGGCCTTACGAGCATGGCTAGAAGCTGCCTTAGACTTTAGTGAAGAAGAAATTGATTTTCTAGCCGACCCGCAGCTGGCTCAACGCGCAGAATCTATTGTTGAACAGTTTGATTCCTTGATGCAGCGTGCTCAACAAGGTCAGCGATTGCGCGATGGCTTAACAGTTGTCATTGCCGGTGTGACAAACGTTGGTAAATCGAGCTTGCTCAATGCGTTGAGCGGCGAAGACAGCGCCATCGTGACCGATATCGAAGGCACAACGCGCGATGTTTTACATGAACACATTACTTTAGATGGTGTGCCACTGCACATCATTGATACCGCAGGGCTGCGCGATACACAGGATGTTGTTGAGCAAGAGGGCATTAACAGAGCCAGGCGCGCGATCGAATCGGCTGATCATGTATTGGTGATGGTAGAAGCGGATGAGCTTCGCTTGCCGCACGTTCAATTACCGACAAATTTATCGGCTACTCTGGTCGTTAACAAGATTGACTTAGCCAGTGAACTGTCATCAAGGGGTGCCGAACTTGGTGAACAAAAAATGCGTGAAATTATAGATCGCGCAAAGTTATTCGCACCGCAATTTGAACGTTTAACGAACAACGACCTTATGTGTGTGTCGGTAAAAACCGAACAAGGTATGGAAGCTTTGAAAAAACACTTGCTAACATTAGTTGGCCACGACGCCCAACTCGAAGGTGCATTTATTGCGCGACGGCGGCATCTGGATGCATTGGACGCTGCAAGACACGCCAGCATGGCAGCGCTAACGCGATTAAAACAATCGGATATGCCCGAGTTGGCAGCGGAAGAGCTCCGACAAGCTCAGTTAGCGTTGGACTCTGTAACCGGTCGGTTTGATAGTGAGGACTTACTTGGCGAGATTTTTGGTTCGTTTTGTATTGGTAAATAACCTAGTAAGTAATTTTCATAACGCCTTTGTCTTGTACCACCCGTGTTCGACCAAGAAAAGACATACCTAATAAAGCCTGATCACCTTGCAAGCCAACGGACACCGAGGCATCTACATCGGTGAGTCTGATGTCACCGAGTTGAATACTTTTTATTCTCGTTTCGTAAGAGGTGCCGGTGCCGTTTGCGGTGAAGGTTTCGTACTTTAAGCCCAGAGGCAAGTTGAGTCTTTTCGCCACTTCCATCGGGATGGCCACATTGGTTGCGCCTGTATCGACAATAAAGCGAACCTTTTCATCATTGATTAGGCCTGTTGCCATGTAGTGGCCCGATTGACCTTGTTTAAGCGTAATTACAATGTCGCCGTTTGGCTTGGTTTCACTCTCGGGCGTTTGATAAACAAAGTCGAGTGTAGAAAATGCAGCGAGGCCGGCGATGGCAAGTGCTGCGAAGAATACAAATTTAAATCGACTTTTACGCTCTTCTTTAACGGCCTCTTTTTCAACCGTACCGGCTTTCATGCGTGCTATGGCAATGTCTACGACATTGTCGACATCCGTATCAGTTGACTGATGCGTTTTGTCCTTTTTATTTTGTTCGAAATCGTCCATAGCGTTTTTATTGTTTCATGCCGAGCAAGTGATCATTGAGTTTTTTGGTATGCCATATAGTCATATGCATACCTTTGATCAGTTTCAAGGCTCCTTAGAATGAGGTCACGTGCATAACGCACAACTAGACGAATTAGGTAGAACTAATCGGTGTTTTTATTCACACCAGTGCTGTTGGCGAGCATGACAGGCCATAAGATTATGCATGCGACTAGTATAGGGAAATTAGGGCGGTTTTCTACATAGAAGCCTACTTGTTCTCGCCTTAGGCGCACAAAGCTGACCAAATCTTCAGTTTTCGGGCGGTTCACAGATCAAGCACGCGCATCGCGCTATAATCTAGGCCAGACTTCTATCGCGGGTTAACTCTCCGCACTTAGGCCGTATGGATTTTCCCACGCAATTTGACGTCATCGTTGTCGGTGGCGGGCACGCCGGTACAGAAGCCGCCTTGGCCTCTGCGCGCACCGGTGCGCGTACGTTGTTGCTTACACATAATATAGAGACGCTAGGTCAAATGAGCTGCAACCCTGCCATAGGTGGGATTGGCAAGGGTCATTTGGTCAAAGAGATCGATGCGCTTGGTGGCGCTATGGCAAAAGCGGCTGATTTAGCAGGGATTCATTTTCGCACGCTAAACCAACGTAAAGGCCCTGCGGTTCGTGCAACACGGGCGCAAGCTGATCGCACGCTTTATCGTAATGCGATTCGCATCATCTTGGAAAATCAGGACAACCTGACCTTATTCCAACAAGCTGTCGATGATCTTATTATTGAGAACGACACGGTTGTTGGTGTGGCAACGCAGCTAGGTGTGCGGTTTCGGGCACAGGCTGTGGTGTTAACCGTCGGTACTTTTCTGGCTGGAAAAATCCATGTGGGTGAAGCGCAGCAATCGGCAGGTCGCGCTGGTGACCCACCGGCGCAAACCCTGGCTATGCGTTTGCGCGAATTGCCGATGGAAACCGGTCGACTTAAAACCGGCACTCCACCACGTATCGATAGCCGCACCATTGACTACAGCGAACTGGCTGCTCAGCCGGGCGATGATCCGCGTCCTGTGTTTTCGTACATGGGGTCGGTTGATGATCATCCTGCGCAAGTGCATTGCCACATCACGCACACGAATGAAAAAACCCACGAGATCATTTCCGGTGCACTCGATCGATCGCCTTTGTTTTCCGGCAACATTGAAGGTGTTGGCCCGCGTTACTGCCCTTCAATTGAAGACAAGGTGGTACGTTTTGCAGATAAAGACTCGCATCAGATTTTTATCGAACCTGAAGGTTTGAACACGCACGAGGTTTACCCCAACGGTATATCAACCAGTTTGCCTTTTGATGTGCAAATTGCCTATGTGCAGTCAATTAAAGGTTTTGAAAATGCGCATATTACGCGACCTGGCTATGCCATAGAATATGATTACTTTGATCCACGGGGCCTGCGTTCATCCTTAGAAACACGCAGCATCTCTGGCCTGTATTTCGCCGGGCAAATTAATGGCACAACCGGTTACGAAGAAGCCGGCGCTCAGGGCTTGGTGGCAGGGCTTAATGCGGCCCGACAAGTTCGCGGTGAAGCGCCTTGGTCACCACGTCGTGATGAAGCTTATATTGGCGTGTTAATCGATGATTTAATTACCCGCGGCACGCGTGAGCCCTATCGTATGTTTACCAGTCGCGCTGAATACCGACTCATGTTGCGTGAAGACAATGCCGATATTCGTTTAACTGAAACGGGTCGTTCAATGGGATTGGTTGATGATGTTCGCTGGGAAGCGTTTAGTCGTAAGGCCGAAGGCGTAGAATCATTAAAAGCTAAGTTAAAAGATCTTTGGGTTCGACCCAATACACAAGAGTCGAAAACACTCAATGCAGAAACAGGATTGGATTTGGTGCGCGAGCGGCGATTCACCGAATTGTTAAAAATCCCGGAAGTAAAGCTCGCCCGGTTGCTAGAGCTGGTTGCACCCGAATTGGCAAAGCTTGATAAACAAGTCATTGATCAAGTTGAAATTCAGGGCAAGTATGCAGGCTATCTTGATCGTCAACAAGCTGATATAGATCGCTCTCGAGCGCAGTTGGAAACGCGTTTGCCTGACTCAATGGACTATGAGGAGGTTTCCGGTTTGTCGAATGAGGTTCGGCAAAAGTTAATGGAACATCGTCCAGAGACAATTGACCAAGCGGGCCGTATTTCTGGTGTAACACCTGCTGCCTTGTCGCTGCTGATGGTGCACCTGAAGAAAAAATCCCTGAAGGCGAGTGCCTGATTGAACAACACAGAAGTTAGTCCTGATCATTTACGGTTCAAACTAGCAGAGGGTGCTCAGCAACTCTCTTTGTCTTTGAGCGATCAGCACATTACATCACTCATTCAATTCTTGCGCTTGTTAGATAAATGGAATCGCGTCTATAACTTAACCGCGGTTCGGGTTATTGATGAGATGGTTGGGCGTCATATTCTCGATAGCTTATCCGTACTAAACTACCTCCCAGGCTCAGCGAATAGCAAGGCGTTTGATGTACTTGACGTTGGCACGGGCGCGGGATTACCCGTATTACCACTTGCAATCGTACGGCCTGATTTACAATTTTTGTCTGTAGAGTCCAATGGTAAGAAAACGCGTTTTCAACAGCAGGCAATACAAGAGTTGGGCATAGCCAATGTACGAGTAAGCAATGAGCGTATAGAGGACAATAACGAACTGGCTTATACGCTCATATCACGTGCGTTTACAGCGCCAGGTGATTTTTTGGAATCAATAATGAAAAATAGCACCGCCTCATCGCGCGTGATTATCATGCT
>CALHOU010000138.1 GCA_938035945.1 uncultured Granulosicoccaceae bacterium | reverse complement strand
GAATCGACCATGATGCGATTCGCACCATAGTGGGTCAGAATGTCGACCATGCGCTCGTTACCCATTTTGGTTGACGGGTAGATAGAAAACGCCGCCCAATAGCCGCGGTCCAAGACTTCCTTAACAGTTTCCTCATTATTATGATCAACAATGATCATGGATGGGTCCATGCCGTGTTCTTCGCACACATCCATAGAGCGCGTCGTGCCGCGTTTCTTATCGCGGTGAGGCGTGTGGATCATGACTGGCAATGAGAGCTCTTTTGCCAGTTCAAGTTGTAATCTAAAGTACTTGTCTTCTAATTCGGTTTGTTCGTCATAACCAATCTCGCCAATGGCAACCACCCCTTCTTTGAGTGCGAAACGTGGCAGAATTTCCATAACGCCCTCAGCAAGCTCTGCATTGTTCGCTTCTTTAGAATTTAAGCCAACGGTACAGTAGTGCCTGATACCGAACTGCCCTGCGCGGAATCGTTCAAAACCAATAATAGATGAAAGGTAGTCGATGTAAGTGCCAACAAAGGTTCTTGGTTGACCAATCCAGAACGCTGGTTCAATCACAGCTACTACACCAGCTGCCGCCATGGCCTGATAGTCGTCTGTGGTGCGCGAAATCATGTGCGCATGCGGGTCAATAAACATCATATCGATTGGTTTGCCTTCTGGTTTTACCGCAACATCAAATGTTGTTGAACAATGTGCTCCATGTTAACTCACCACTGCTGATTGAGGCTGCCGTTTTTGGGTATAACGCTAATAGTGGGGCTGCTTCTGGCAGCGAACACTGTGATAGAGCTAGCATGGCGCCACAATGTTCATTGTGATCGTTGGATTGGCTGGCTCGCTCCAGATCACTCAGCATGTTGGTATTTGCACAAGGTCCTACGCATCGCCAAAGTTCGGGTGTTACTGATCGGTTAGCTGCCCAGCGTTCATGGGCGTAGTCACATAAAATTTGAGCAAGTTCGCTATTGGCGCGTTTGTCCAGGCCTTGTATGGGGTGCAAGGTGCTGTCGATAAACAGCGCTTTCAGAACCATATGATTCCAGCGATGATCATCGAAATGTTTGACAGGGTAGGGGTTGTTATGCGCGATGGCTTCGAAAACAGCGCGCATGTTAGTGCGTAGACCTTCACCGACCAATTCATCAAATTGTTCGGGTTTTGGAAACAGATCTAATGCTCGATAATAAATGGCGGCTTCCGATACATCGGCGGTTTGGCACAGCGAACTTAGTTTGGCTTTAAACCCATCTGGATTTTTATCCGCAAGAATCAGTAAGGTTAATACCCGTGCGGCGCCATCGATGCTCCAGTCGCTTGGACACCAACCCGCACTTAGGGTATTGGCCTGGTTCAAGTCATTTGCGGTTAAGCGTAAATCTGCCTTACCCAATTTACGTGGTGCCATTCCCAATGCGACAAACAGGGCTTTATCAGAATTTGAAGTTTGAATGGCGCGTAGCTGGTCTTCCATCCACAACCACTGAGATTCGGTCAAGCGTGCTTGCAACCATTCACTGATTAGTGAGTGAGCCGTTTTACTCATTGCTGGGCGACTAGTGTTGTTGTATTTTTATGGCGCGCTTTAATCCATTGGATAGATTCTAGTACTAAGTCTTGATTCATTTCATGCACCTCCAAACCGACGCCGATATCCGCAAGCAATGTGATAGTTAGCTCTCCACCAAGGTGTTCTTGAAAATCGGTTAGGCCTTGCATGATTGCCCAATCGTTTTCATGCTTTATTTCCAGTGCATCGTGCCAAAGATTAAATCCTAGTTTATTCAACAGGGTGTGAATGCGCTCATCAGCGCCTGCTTGTAATAGGCCAGCCAGAACGGAGTAGCGCGCGTCGATGGCAATGCCGATGGCAACGGCTTCGCCGTGTCTGGGTTCATAGTCGGTGATGGTTTCAAGCCTGTGTGCTATCCAGTGACCAAAATCCAGAGGTCGGGCGCTACCGGTTTCGAAAGGGTCACCTCCGTTGGCGATTTGATCCATGTGGATTTCGGCGCAACGTTTAATCATGTGTTGCATGGAATCAGATTCGAATTGAGTCAACTTAGCCGCATTGGATTCGAGCCAATGAAAAAACAAGATGTCCCTGATAAGAGCCACTTTGACAGCTTCTGCTATACCGGCAATTTTATCACGAGCGGGCAGTGTCTCGATGAATTGGTAGTCGTTGAGTACCGCGTACGGCGGTGCGAAGGTGCCAAGATAATTTTTTTGGCCAAACAGGTTAATGCCGTTTTTCACACCGACGCCTGAATCATTTTGTGCCAGTACAGTTGTTGGCACTCTGATGTGGCGTATTCCGCGATGTGCAGTTGCGGCGACCAAGCCAACCGCGTCAAGCAGGGCCCCGCCGCCAATGCCGATCACAAATGAATGCCGGTCAATGTGATGTTCGCTTATAGTTCTATGCATGTATTCGATATACGAAAGATCAGATTTAATCTTTTCTCCACCGGGTACAAGCACCACATCAGCAACCAACTCAAAGTTTGATTTATATTTGGCAGCGTATTCGTATATTTGTGGCACCAGAGCTGGCTGTCCGGCGACAACGCCTTCATCAAGGAAAATAATGACTTTGTGACATTTGTTTTGCTCTAACTTGCATAGCGTATCTTTGAGTACGGTGTTAGCAGGATCGAATAAGCCGTAGCTAAAACTGACCGGATAGCTGTAATTCAAGCTGAACGTCTGTTGCAGCGTGGTGAATGTGTTGGTGGTATTTGGCATGCTGACTCAAGCCACTAGCGGCGTCACTCCGAAATGATACTGCAAGACCCTGTGTCGCAGTCTAAATAAACTGAACATCGTGCTATTTTTTAATGTTACCAAGCAAGCTTAGCCAAAGCTGGACTTTATTGTCCCTCATCTTCAGAAACACCAGGCGGAATACCTCGAAGTGACTTTAGACTCGCTTGCAAACGTAGCTCATCGTTTGAAGCCGGTACAACATGTTGCAGTGCTAACTTCAATTGGCTCTGCGCCCGTCCAAGCTCATTCAAGCCTGTGAAATATCGCGCCAGTGATTCATGGCTGGCGGCTTGTTCGCCCAAGCGTTGTTGCAAGCTGGCCAACTGCCGCCAGGCTAATGGATTAGGCGAAGGGATGTGACGTATGTATTGGGTTACCGTTTGCTTGGCGAGCGTGAGTTTGCGTTTACGGGTTTGCAATTCAACCAACTTTTCCACCACGGAAAAACGCTCCGGGTAATAGTCATATAGTGCTTCAAGCGTGGCAAGGCTTGCATCCAAGTTACCAGACTTTTCCTGCACAACGGCGCGCGTTAAATCGGTCATCGGATGTTGGCCAGTCATCTGTTTTAACTTATTCAAATAGACAGTTGCTTGGTCTAAGCGGTTAGCTTCAACGTGTATTAACGCAATGCCATAGGTGTTTTCAGCCGTGGGTGTTTTATCGTGCTGTGCTTTGTAGGTGCGCAACAGCTGGCCTCGGTCTTCACTTGCCAGTACCGCTAAACGCGCTTTGAATAACTGAAAATCGGTTTGTGGCACTTGTGCTTTACTGGGTTGCACATTTGCGCGGTCTTTGGCTTCAGCAATACGATTGTTATCGAGCGGGTGGGTGCGTAAGTATTGCAGAGCACCACGTGCGGTATTCAGACTGTTCTTGCGACGCAAAATCGAAAACGATTCCGCCATAGCCGACGGGTTGTATTGGGCGTTGGTCAAGATCTCAATACCGATGCGGTCAGCTTCAATTTCATTTGTGCGTGTGAAGTTCACCGTCGAGTGCTGCGTGGCAGCCATGCCAGCGGCTAGTGCCGCTTGGCCAGCTTCGGCCGAGGCTTGGCCAATTAAAATTGCGGCAAGGATAGTGGCTGCCGTTCGCACCGAATATTGGTTTCCCAAGGCAAACGCACGCGCGTGATGGCGTTGTGTAACGTGCGCCACTTCGTGGGCGATAACACCTGCGAGTTGTTCTTCGCGTTGCATCGCATCGATCAGCCCGATGTTCACACCAACATAGCCACCGGGTATGGCAAACGCGTTGACTTGCGAATCATTGATCACGAAGAAAGTAAATTCTTGTTGTGACGCCTTACCGGACGCTATGGCCAGACGGTTGCCCAAGGTTTGAATGTATTCGCTGGCAGGTACATCGCGCACCAGCGGCATTTGCGCCCGAATCTGACGCATGAACTGCGCACCGAGTTGCTTCTCCTCGATCGGGGATAGTGCGTTGTCCGCAGGCTCTCCCATGCTGGGCAGATTCTGCTGCGCAAGGCTGCTAGCCCCCAAAGCGCTCAGACACAAACCCAGCGCAACAGCTCGAATTCGGCTGAATCGTGGCGAGCGGGAATGGCGCGATTTTGACGGGTTAGTGGGCATCAAGATTTCTGACAAGCTGAGGAGCTAAAGTTCGGCCTTTTTCATGTGGATGTAAGCAGGGTAATCCTGCGCAGTTCGTGCCAATTTACCACGCTATTCTAATGATTTCGGGTTGCACAGCACATATCCAAACTTGGTATCCCCACAATTGATCGGATTCGCTATACTCGCAGGTGTTAAGGGGCAGGACACAATCTGGCCTGTCAGCAAACCGGCGTTACGTGCTCTCAACCCATAGGCGCGCGCTACCTAGCGGCATACCCACCCCCGCTCGGATTTCCCGGTTGTAGCGCAGACAAGCCACCTCGACGACACAGGACAGACACTCGTGAACGCGCGTGCTGTTACTAATCACATTATTTATGCAACTATTGCCAAACGCACAGGCGCAGGTAGCCTATGTGCGACGGCATTATTTGCGTACGAATTACGCGAGGATTATTAGGTGGAACTATCTGGTGGCGAGATTCTAATGGAATCTCTGAAAGAAGAAGGTGTAGAGCTCATATTCGGTTATCCGGGTGGGGCGGTCCTGCATATCTACGATGCGCTGTATCAGCAAAACTCAGTCAAGCACATCTTGGTGCGTCATGAACAGGCAGCAACGCACGCAGCTGATGGGTATGCGCGCGCAACTGGCAAGCCCGGCGTGGTCTTGGTTACATCCGGTCCTGGCGCCACCAATGCCGTCACCGGAATTGCAACCGCGTTTATGGATTCAATTCCAATGGTGGTGATATCAGGTCAGGTCCAAAGTCGCTTTATTGGTAGTGATGCATTTCAAGAAGTTGACTGTGTGGGTATTACGCGCCCGTGCGTTAAGCACAATTTTCTTGTCGACTCTTTAGAAAACATGGCCGACACCATTAAGAAGGCATTCCATGTTGCAACGACCGGCCGCCCCGGTCCGGTTGTTATCGATGTGCCCAAAGACTTCACAGCACCCGGCGAGAAAATTCCTTTTGACTACCCTAAGACGGTTGAAATGCGATCGTACAGCCCTCCAACGCATGGTCATCCGGGGCAAATCAGAAAAGCTGTGGATTTAATTCTATCGGCCAAGCAGCCCATGATCTATTCAGGTGGCGGTGTTATCTTAGGTAACGCATCAGAGCAACTGCGCGCCTTTACACGTGAATTGGGGTACCCGATAACGCAAACACTGATGGGCTTGGGTGCTTATCCTGCTTCAGATAAACAAAACATCGGCATGCTCGGCATGCACGGCACCTATGAAGCCAACATCGCCATGCACGAATGCGATGTGCTTATTGCGATTGGTGCACGATTCGATGACCGCGTTACCGGTGAAGTTGAAAGCTTTTGCCCGAATGCAAAAATTATTCATGTTGATATTGACCCTGCGTCTATATCTAAGAACGTCACCGTGGATGTCCCTATTGTTGGTGACGTTGGTCCGGTGCTCGATGCCATGCTTGAGCAAATTAAAGCGTCGGAAAAGCGGGCAGATCCTGCGGATATCGCTACGTGGTGGTCCAAGATCAAGACCTGGCAGTCTGGCGACTGTATGAAGTACGATCTGAGCGATACCTTGATCAAACCTCAAGCCGTTGTTGAATCGTTATGGCGTGCCACCAAAGGCGAAGCCTATATTGCGTCGGATGTTGGCCAGCATCAAATGTGGGCTGCTCAATACTATGGTTTCGATAAACCCAATCGATGGATTAACTCTGGTGGTTTGGGCACGATGGGTTTTGGATTGCCTGCAGCAATGGGCGTGGCGCTTGCTAAGCCTGATGCAACCGTTGCGTGTATTACCGGTGAAGCCAGTATCCAGATGTGTATTCAAGAGCTGTCAACTTGTTTGCAATACAACACACCGATAAAAATCATTAACTTGAACAATCGCTATATGGGTATGGTTCGTCAATGGCAAGAGTTCAGTTATGAAAAGCGCTATTCACATTCTTATATGGATGCGTTACCAGACTTTGTGAAGTTGGCTGAGAGTTATGGTCATGTAGGTATGAACATCGAAAACCCAAGCGATGTAGACGCCGCTTTGGATGAAGCATTCGCAATGAAAGATCGACTGGTGTTTATGAACTTTGTCACCGATCAATCTGAAAACGTATACCCCATGATCGAGGCAGGTAAAGGTCATCACGAGATGCGATTGAACCCAGCAAGGGAGCTTGCCTGATGCGCCACGTAATTTCTATATTGATGGAAAACGAAGCTGGCGCGTTGTCACGCGTTGCAGGATTATTCAGTGCGCGTGGTTACAACATTGAGTCGTTAACGGTTGCACCAACTGACGACCCAACGTTGTCACGCATGACTATCGTTACCAGCGGTACCGAGCGAATTATCGAGCAGATAATTAAACAGTTAAATAAATTAGTGTCGGTCGCGAAACTAACCGATCTAACCGAGGTCCCTTTCATAGAGCGCGAGATCATGCTTGTAAAGGTGCGCGCAGTTGATGCAGGGCGTGAAGAGCTTAAGCGCTTATGCGATATTTTCCGCGGCAAGATTCTGGACGTGACCGACGTCAGTTATGTGGTTGAGCTTACTGGTGATGACCACAAATTACGTGCCTTTTTAGACACAGTGGGTGCAGACAACGTCATTGAAGTGGCTCGATCAGGCGCAACGGGCATTGCTCGTGGCGACAAGTCCTTAAAAGTCTGAAAACGCTGGTACCATAGGCGGTTATACAGCAGCGCACGCCGCTACTTGGCGTGCGGTCTGTTATCCAGCCATCCAGAGGTCATTCATGAACACACAGAGTCCGTCGTCACCGACGCCTCAGCGTGGACGGGGTATTTACTTACTCCCCAATCTATTTACCACCAGCGCCTTGCTGGCTGGATTCTATGCGCTTATCGCGGCGCACAATGGTCAGTTTGAAACCGCTGCTATTTCAATCCTTGTAGCTATGGTGCTCGATGGTTTTGATGGCCGAGTTGCACGCATGACCAACACCACCACAGCGTTTGGCGCTGAATACGATTCCATGGCAGACATGGTGTCTTTCGGCGCAGCACCCGCATTTCTAATGTACACCTGGTCTTTATCGCACTTACCCGTTGCCGAATATGGTCAGTTGGGTTGGGTTGCGTGCTTTGTCTATACCGGTTGCTGCGGACTACGATTAGCACGATTCAATGTGGCAGTGGGCACAGCCGACAAACGTTTTTTTCAAGGCTTAGCTTGTCCCGCAGCGGCTGCGGTTTTAGCCAGTTTGGTTTGGGTATGTGAAGAATTTAACGCCGCTGGTGATGAACTGATTCCATTAGCTCTGTTCGCAACTGTATCGACTGGGTTGTTAATGGTAAGTACCTTTATGTACTACAGCTTTAAAGATCTTGGTGAGAGTAAGAAAGTACCTTTTGCCATGTTGCTTGGTTTGTTGTTGTTGCTGGTGACAACGGCTGTCGATCCACCAAAAATGATTCTTATCGCATCTGCTTTGTATGCAGCGGCGGGTCCTGGTTATGCTTTGTTTCGGTGGGTTCGCAAGCGCAACAAACGCGTTGCAAGGGTCGATTAAGCTATGCCATATTCGCCGAGCCAACTACGTTGTTTAGAAGGTATGGGAATGGTGCCGTGGGTGTCACGCGCATACCTGCCAGCCGATGATGCCGTTGAGTTAGCCAACGCCATTGCACAAACCGAACAAGTATTAGCACCGGCTCCCGAAATTCCCGAACCGGTTGCAACACCCAACGAAGTTGCTGTAGCCATGTCTGCTGTGCCGGTACCGAACGTCAATCAAGAACCTGTCGACTTGATGGACACCGTATTAGTTGAAATCCCGTTTCGTGGGCAACGTTGCACCCAACTTGGTAAAGCCGATGCACCGTTGTTGATTTTGGTAGAAGCGGTTAGCACCGCGCAAAAACAATACCCGTTCGAACCGGCCGATGCAAAAATATTTGAGGACATGTTGCGCGCTATTGCATGGCGTCGACAAGATGTGTGCTTAGGCGTGTTGCCCCCAGCTGCACAATCGTCTTTGCTTGAACAAACCGGGCCGTGCGTACGAGATCTGTGTCAACCACATCGTGATGCGGTCTTGATGTTCAAGCAACACCTACCAGAATCGATTGATGCAAACGATTTAGTCGTGCCACTTGAACGCCCCGGTATGATGGCGTGGCAATTACCACACCCGTCACTATTGCGTGAATCTCCTAATAGAAAACGACAGGCCTGGAACGTGTTGAAAGCGGCACGCGCACGCCTGGGCTAGATTTTACCGTGTCTGCTAACTCGTCAGCCGTTGTTCATACCAGCGTGATGCGTGTGACCGATTTACCCGACGTAATGCAAGTGGAAAGACGTGGCTACGCGTTCCCCTGGAGCGAAGGTATTTTTCGCGACTGCTTGAAGGCGGGCTACACCATGCAAGTGCTTCGGCTCGATTTAGTGCTGGTTGGCTACGGTGTCATGCAAATCGCCGCAGATGAAGCGCACATACTCAATCTTTGTATCGACCGTGAATACAATCATCGGGGCTATGCGAGAATCATGCTGGAGCGCCTGCTCGATTTGGCCCAGCGAGCAGGGGCGCACATGGCTTTTCTAGAGGCCAGACCATCGGTTCCAAGGGCGCTTCATTTGTACGAACAGGCAGGCTTTAACGAAATTGGCCTGCGCCCGGGCTACTACGAGAGCGCCAAGGGTCGCGAGGATGCGATTGTTATGGCCAAAACCCTTCCTCAGCTGCGTTAGCCGCGCAAGTGAGCCGTTAAGATTATTTTTACTTGTATTTAAAGTCAATGACTTAGCTTAACCAATAGGGCTATCTCTGCGTTATGGTTGATCGAACTGTAGTTTAAAAATGGTAAAATATTGGTATTTAAAATACCAATATAAAGGAATTATTAAACCTTTTTGTTGATTTGGTTTAAAAAAATAGATATATTGGGAGTATGAATACCGAAAGAGAATCAAAATTAAACACTTTGCTTAGCACCCAGCCTTCAGGCGTTGTGCTCTCTTCCGCATGGTTGACAGATCAAGGCTATAGCCTTGATCTGCAAAAACAGTACAAGAAGAGTCATTGGTTTGAATCTATTGGCACAGGTGCGCTGATACGCCACGGTGATCAAGTGGACTATTTAGGGGGGATATATGCCTTGCAGACCCAACTAGGCCTGTTTGTGCATCCCGCGGCTAAAACGGCGCTTTCATTACAAGGAAAAGCACACTATTTGGAGCTTTCTGCCAAGAAGGCGCAGGTATTTGGTGGCAAGGATGAAAGCTTGCCCCTTTGGTTTAAAAAGCGCGATTGGGGCTTAACCGTGGAGTCTAAGCTGACCAGCTTTTTACCGCCTGATCTCGGTTTGGTTGAAGTCGAGCATAAGGGTTTTAAGGTGAAGATATCCAGCCCTGCGCGCGCGTTGATGGAGTGTTTATATTTAGCACCAAAGTCTCAACCGCTTATGGAAGTGTTTGAGCTTATGGAAGGCTTGAACAATTTACGGCCAGACAAAGTACAGAAACTGTTGGAAGTTTGCACATCCGTAAAGGTGAAGCGCCTTTTTTTGTATCTAGCAGATAAAGCAGATCATGAGTGGCTCAACTATCTCACTTTGGATAAGGTTAATTTGGGCTCAGGTAAACGCTCGCTGGTGAGCGATGGCGTGTATGTCTCAAAATACCAGATAACGGTACCCAGAGAATTAGAGGCAGCGGGGTGAATAACGCCTACACAAAGCAGGTGAAGCTTCTCTTGGATGTGTTGCCAGAGGTCGCGAAAGAGACGTGTTTTACCATGCATGGTGGCACTGCAATCAATCTCTTTGTACGTGACATGCCAAGGCTATCGGTTGATATTGATTTGACCTATATCGATATAGCTGAGCGCAATGAAACGCTAAATAGCATTAACGCAGCTCTTATTAGCATCAAGAAGCGTATCGAAGTTTTAAGGTCGTCGATTCGCGTTCAACACAAACAAAATATTTGTAAGCTCCAGCTCGAAGAGCGTGGTGTGATGATCAAGATTGAAGTGAATATGGTTGGGCGTGGTTTGATAGGTGAGCCTGTTAAGGCCCAGCTTTGCGAAACTGCACAAGAACAGTTTGATGCTTTTTGTTCCATGCCTATTGTGCCGTTGGCGCAGCTGTATGGCGGTAAAATTTGTGCAGCTTTGGATAGGCAGCACCCAAGAGATTTATTCGATGTAAGGCTTCTGCTAGACAACGAAGGTTTTAACGATGAGATTAAACGTGGATTTTTATTCGGCCTGATTAGTAGCAATCGTCCAACCTTTGAGTTGCTTCATCCGAATCTACTCGATCAACGCACTGCGTATCATAATCAGTTTGAAGGAATGAGTGCGATCGAATTTAGTTACGAAGACTATGAAGCCACAAGACTTCAGTTAATCGAAACAATACAAGCCAGTTTAAATGAAAGTGATAAAGCATTTTTACTTAACCTTAATAGCCTGGAGCCAGATTGGTCGATTTATGATTTTCAGGAGTTTCCATCGGTGAAATGGAAACTGATTAATTTAGAAAAGTTTAGAACGGAAAACCCCAAAACTTTCCAACAGCAATTAAGCGAGTTGGAGAGGGTTTTGGAGCAATAAATAGCCAGCGTTTTTTCAATTTTTCGCTTTTCAACCCCAACACGGGAAAGCTTGAAACGCGTGTGTAAACTAGGATTTTGAAGGTATGAGTGATAGCAGTATTATCAATGAGATTAACAAAAGGCGCACATTTGCAATCATCTCGCACCCCGATGCCGGTAAAACCACACTGACTGAAAAGCTGTTGTTATTCGGTGGTGCGATTCAGTTAGCGGGCACCGTTAAGGGCCGTAAAGCGGCTCGTCACGCCACATCAGATTGGATGGCCATGGAACAAGAGCGAGGCATCTCGGTGACCTCATCTGTAATGCAGTTTCCGTATAAGGATCGCATTGTTAATCTTCTCGACACGCCAGGTCACGAAGACTTCTCGGAAGATACGTATCGCACGCTAACTGCGGTTGATTCTGCGTTGATGGTCATCGATGTGGCCAAAGGCGTAGAAACACGAACCGAAAAACTCATGGATGTGTGTCGTCTGCGTGATACACCGGTTATGACGTTTATCAATAAGCTTGATCGTGAAGGTCGCGAACCTATCGAGCTTATGGATGAGGTCGAAAAAATGTTGAACATCGAGTGTGCGCCGATCACGTGGCCAATAGGTATGGGTAAACGCTTTAAGGGTGTCTATCACTTACATAACGATACGGTGCATTTCTATTCGCCGACTCACGGTGGCAAGGTGCAAGAGGGGGAAGTGGTTGAAGGTCTTGATAACCCTAAGCTTGATGAAATATTGGGCGACATGGCGGCCGAACTGCGCGACGAAATAGAATTGGTGCAAGGTGCTTGTAATGAGTTTGATAAAGACGCCTACCTTGCAGGTACGCTTACCCCAGTCTTTTTTGGCTCAGCGATTAATAACTTTGGTGTCGCCGAATTGCTTGACGGTTTTGTTGAGCACGCGCCACCACCACAAGCGCGACAAACCGTTTCGCGTGAAGTAGCACCAGACGAACCTAACTTCACAGGCTTTGCGTTTAAAATTCAAGCCAATATGGACCCTCAACATCGTGATCGTGTTGCGTTCGTGCGAATTTGTTCTGGTTCTTACAAAAAAGGTATGAAAGCGCGACATGTTCGATTAGGCAAGGATGTACGCTTTGCCGATGCGCTTACCTTTATGGCGGCTGATCGTGGTCACGTGGAAGAAGCCTTTAGTGGTGACATCATTGGTATTCACAATCACGGCACCATTCGAATAGGCGATACATTTACTTCCTCGGAAGATTTGATATTTACCGGTATTCCAAACTTTGCACCAGAACTTTTTCGCCGAGCTGTTTTAAAAGATCCTCTGAAAATGAAAGCCTTGCAAAAAGGCCTTGGCCAATTGTGCGAGGAGGGTGCAACACAGTTGTTTAAGCCAATGGTAAGTAACGACCTGATCTTAGGAGCTGTTGGGGTGCTGCAGTTTGAAGTGGTTGCACAACGCTTGCGTGATGAGTACAAAGTTGAATGCCAATTTGAAGCCGTAGGTGTTCAGCAAACGCGTTGGGTGAAATGCAGTGATGAAAAAATGCTGAGCGATTTTCAACGCAAGTTAGACAGTAACCTTGCTTTCGATCATGCCGATGAATTGGTGTACCTGGCACCAACCCGCGTTAACTTGCAAATGACACAAGAGCGTTGGCCCGATATTGAATTCATGTCCACCCGGGAGCAGGTGTTTAACTAAAGCAAAGGCTTATGAGCGTTATTGGTCAGGCCTTGCTGGTGGTGAAAATCAACTCAATGCCTGCACGATAACGTCAAATATCCGTGATGTATTGTGTGACATATCCATCTGTTTTGTTGTTTTTATACCATTCATATGACAGACTTCTACAATACAGATACAACGCGTAAAAAGTTGAATTTACTCAGGATATTTTGTTCGATTCGACCAATTTATCGAATCTGTGCTTTTTAGTGCAATTTAAATTTCTATTGTCCGAAACAGGAAAATTCAAGATGAAAAAATTAAGGTTAGTGTTTTTAGCGATGTTGGGTTTTATTGCTCAGCCTGCCGTTGCTGATTGGATTGGTCTACAGCCTGGCCGTAGTGCCAATCTGGATAACGCTGCCAACATGTCGGTTGATGCAGGAATAAACTTGAACGGAGATCTACGTTTCCTTGGTGCTCGCTTTAACTTCAAGGCATCACCCGATCTACTGGCCTTCGGTGACATAGGCACATACGACCGTGGCGACAGTTTTGATGGTGACGGGCTTGCGCTTGGTGGCGGTATTATTTATCAGCTGCGCAATGTGCAGTTACTCGAAAATACCGACACAGCCGTTCGCGCGGTGTATCACACAGCATCTATCGACTGCGGCGGCTCGTGCGAATTCGACGTCAGCGAATTCGGCGCGATGCTTATCGTCAGTGGCGATCAACTTTCAACGACTGATTTTGGTTGGTACGCAAACGCCGGTTTTCACAACGTCAGTCTTGATATCGGTGGATTCTTCGGCAACATCTCATCAACTGAAATCGCTATAGGTGGCGGTATCACTGGCAACTTGGCTTTTGGTGAATGGTTTGCAGGTGTGGAATTGATTGACGAGTTACTGTTTGGCGTGGGCATTCGCTACAACCTAAACTAAAAACTTTTTGGGCTGTCTGCAATAGGCGTTGTGCAAATTCGCGCAACGCCTTATTGTTTTCTGGTACCGGCATACGAAAATAAAGCGGCATCATCCACTGGATTCGGCCAATTCTATGCCGGAGCCGACCTAATCGACGAACTTACCATTAGCTTAGGCGTTCGCTTCCACTTGCAGTGATACAATTCTGGCCAGTCGCGTTCGCAATAGGCTCACTGGCAAAGCATGACCACACAAACTGACGTTGTTATCATCGGAGCGGGTCCCGTCGGCCTGTTTCAAGTATTCGAGCTAGGTCTTCAAGGCCTGAACGCGGTCATTATTGATGCGCTACCTGATCCAGGCGGTCAATGTATTGAGCTCTATCCAGATAAGCCCATTTACGATATACCTGCTGTCCCGATGTGTACCGGTCGAGAGCTAATCGAGAGATTAATGGATCAGATCGCCCCGTTTGAAGCGCCTCTGCACCTTGACCAAACGGTTGATACGCTGGTGAGAAACGAAGACGGTAGCTTCAACCTGGAAACTTCCAAAGGATTAACGTTCCACTGCAAAGCGGTTGTGGTTGCGGCCGGTGCGGGATCATTTACGCCTGTTAAGTTACGCGTTGACGGTATGGATGCATTTGAAGGAAAACAACTTTTTTATCGCATCAGAAAGCCCGAAACACATGCTGGAAAAAATATCGTCATTCTTGGTGGCGGTGACTCGGCAGTGGATTGGGCATTGGCCTTGGCTGATAAGGCAGCAAGCTTAACGCTTGTAAACCGCACCGAGCGTTTTCGCGCCGTGGATGCATCAGTAGAGAAGCTTATGGCTCTACGAGACGCAGGCAAACTTAAAGTTCTGTTCGGCGCGGTAAAGGAATTTACTGAAGCTGAAGGTAAACTTCAAAGTGTGCAATGCGTGATGCGTGACGAAGAAAAATCTACCCTAGATCTGCCCGTGGACGATTTATTGGTGTTCTTTGGCTTATCGCCAAAACTTGGCCCGGTTGAAGAGTGGGGTATGGAATTGGAACGCAATATGGTCACCGTGAATTGCGAAACGTTTGCTACTACTGTCCCAGGTTTGTATGCGGTGGGTGATATCAACACCTACCCGGGAAAGAAAAAGCTTATCCTCAGTGGCTTTCATGAAACTGCTGTTGCTGCAGCTGCAATCAAGCATCAGTTTGAACCTGATAAAAAGCAGTACACGCAATACACCACGACAAGCTCATTACTGCAAAAAAGATTGGGTGTGGACGAAACCTAGTGAAGTTACAGCAAATCCGCTGCATCGTCGCCATGCGGCAAAATAATTTGAATGTATCAGAGGCCGCAGCATCGTTATTTACGTCGCAGCCGGGTGTCAGTAAACAAATCAAATTGCTCGAAGATGAGGTCGGCGTCGAATTGTTCGAGCGAAGCGGTAAGCAAATTACTGCTGAAACCCCCGCCGGTTCTAGCATCATCGATATCGCCGAGCAAATTCTTGCATCCACCGATGACATCAAAAACATCGGCCGTGAATATAACGACCCAAACTCTGGTGATCTCCGCTTGGCTACAACGCACACGCAAGCCCGTTACGTGTTGCCGTCAGTCATCCAAGCTTTTAGCGAACGCTATCCGCGTGTAAATATACACTTGCATCAGGGCACACCGGCGCAAATGGCCAGCATGATCGAAGCCGGAGAAGTGGATTTTGTAATTGCAACTGAAGGTGCCCATCACTACAACGACTTAGTGATGCTGCCTTGTTCGCGTTGGAATCGTTGTGTCGTTGTACCGCCTGATCATGCCTTGTTTAAGCTAAGCCAGCTCGATGGATTAACGCTTGAGGCACTGGTGAATTACCCCATTATCACTTATGTGTTTGGATTCACGGGTCGCTCACAGTTGGACAAGGCGTTTGCGGCCAAAGCATTGGAACCCGATGTGGTTTTAACAGCGGCCGACGCTGATGTTATAAAAACGTATGTGCGATCGCGGCTGGGTGTCGGCATTATCGCAAAAATGGCTTTTGAACCTGAGCAAGATGGTGATCTTAAGTCGATTGAAGCTTCACATTTGTTTGATAGTAGTGTTACTCACATCGGCATGCGAAAAAACAGGACACTTCGCCCTTATATGTACGCCTTTATCGAACAGTTTGCATCTCATTTAACACACGATCGAGTTGATGCGGCACTACAAACAAATAATCGTATTGAGCGTGAAAAATTATTTTCCGATATTGACTTGCCAACCGGTTAATCCAATAGCTGGCATATCCTTACGCACAGTCTCTATCGTCTCTGATTGGCTTAAGCTTATAACGTAAGCTTAGACGATTCACCCATGATGAATGTGTCATAAATACATCGATCATCACCAAGCATCATTAAAGCGAACAGCGTTGACTGCCAATCCTCAGCTACTGCTGTTCTTCTGCTAAGTAGCTCGGTTGCGTTTGGGTCCAAAGCCACAAAGTCGCACTCTTTGCCGGGTTCAAAGTTACCGATATGAGAATCCAGATCTAAAGCGGTGGCACCACCGAGTGTAGCCATATAAAATGATTGTAGCGGATTCAAGCTCACGCCCTGGAGTTGCTGGATTTTATACGCTTCGTTTATGGTGCGTAGCAATGAAAAAGAATCGCCTCCGCCAATATCGGTGCCTAAGCCAACTTTCACGCCGGCTTTTTGCGCCGCACGTAAATCAAATAAGCCGCTACCAATGAATAAATTGGATGTTGGGCAGTGCGCAACGGCGGCATCAGCTTTGTGTAGCCGATTCCATTCGCTGTGTGATAAGTGAATTGAGTGAGCGAACACAGAACGCTTTCGTACTAAACCAAAATGTTCATACACCGACAAGTAATCAAGTTGATCAGGAAAAAGTGATGCTACCCAATCGCACTCAGCCATGTTTTCACTTAAGTGCGTGTGCAAGTGCACGTCGGGGTATTCTTTCAATAAAAGCCCAGCCTTTTGCAATTGCTCGTTACTACTCGTTGGTGCAAAGCGTGGAGTTACTGCGTAACCGAGTCGTTCTTTGTTATGCCATTGCTTAATCAGTTCTTTAGAGTCTGTATAAGCCGTCTCGGGTGTGTCGCATAAGGCATCTGGGGCATTTCTATCCATGAGCACTTTGCCGCAAATCATTCGCAGCCGGCGCTGTTGTGCTTCGGTAAAAAACGCATCCACAGAAGTTTTATGCACAGTACCGAATACCAATGCGGTGGTGGTGCCGTTTCGCATTAGCTCATCGAGAAAAAACGCAGCCGTTTGTTCGGCCGTAGCGCGATCTTCAAAGTGTTGTTCTCTTGGGAATGTGTAGGTTTCTAACCATTCAAGTAGTTGTGTGCCATAAGATGCAATCACATCCACTTGCGGATAGTGCACGTGGGTATCGACAAATCCAGGCACCAACAATTTGCCGGTTAAATCTTGCACAGGGCAATCGGCTGGTACAGAGGCTTTGCTGGCTTGTGTTAAAGATACGACATGCCCGTCTTCTGTTAACAGGATACCGTCAGCAACATAGCTGGCCGCCTCAACACCGGCGTCGGCTGGGTTGGCTAAACAATGCAGGAAACTGCCCCGAAAGGCGCGCATAGACGATGACATAATGAAGCACAGTAGTGTAAAGCTCGATTGTAGCTAAAGCAGGTCGCTATCGGTGTTCGGTTTATGCACTAAATTCGGTAAACTGACGCTCTGCGACAATTATTTGAAAGCTATGAGCGGTAATCAATCCAATACCAGCGCCGCGCCGCTGGTGGCCATGCGTGGCATCACTAAAGCCTACCCGGGCTGTTTGGCTAATGACTCAATTGATTTATTCGTCGATGCAGGGACGATACATGCGCTGCTGGGTGAGAATGGTGCAGGTAAAAGTACCTTAGTTAAGATTCTGTACGGGCTATTGCAGGCTGATGCAGGCAGCATTGAATGGCGCGGTGAGTCAGTGACAATTGCTTCGCCAGCGCAAGCACGGCAATTGGGCATTGCGTTGGTGTTTCAACATTTTTCCTTGTTCGAAGCCTTGTCGGTTTTAGAAAACATTGCCTTAGGCATGGCGGTTGATGCGAATAACGAATTAAAGCAGAAGATTATTGAAGTATCAAATCGTTATGGTTTGCCACTCGACCCAGATCGCCAAGTCTATACGCTTTCAGTTGGTGAACGGCAACGTATAGAAATTGTGCGCTGTCTGCTACAAGATCCAAAACTACTCATTATGGATGAGCCAACATCTGTATTAACACCGCAAGAAGTGAACGATTTATTTGTAACGCTGCGTCGCCTAAGTGAAGAGGGGGTGGCCATCTTGTATATCAGTCATAAGCTGCATGAGATAAAAGCCTTGTGTAGTGAGGCCACTATTTTGCGTGGCGGTAAACGTGTTGCCACCGCTATCCCCGAACAAGAAAGCACTCACAGTTTGGCTTCATTGATGATGGGAGATGAACTCGTCGCACCTGAACGCGAAACTCATACACCGCAAGATAAAGTCTTACTCAGTTTAAGCAATGCTTCGCGTGCTGCGGCAGAGCAACACGAAGTGCCGCTTGAGAACATCAACTTAAATGTCCGTGCTGGTGAAATTGTTGGCATTGCAGGTGTTGCGGGCAACGGTCAAGATGAACTTATGCAAGTCATATCAGGTGAGCAGGCCCTTGGCCATGCGCAGGCACTTGTGCTCGATGGTGAGCCTGCGGGCACAATGTCACCAGGTGCCAGGCGCGCAAAGGGTTTGTGTTGTGTGCCAGAGGAGCGATTGGGTCACGCTTCGGTGCCATCGATGAGTTTAACTGAAAATGCATTCCTAACTGCGCATCATAGAACCAACATGCGCACTATTGGCTTGATCAGCAAACGCAAAAGCAAACGCTTTGCCGAACAGGTGATTGAACAATTTAATGTGCAGTGCAACGGTACGGCGACCGCTGCCGCGAGTTTGTCCGGTGGTAACCTGCAAAAATTTATTGTTGGTCGAGAGATAGAACAAAAGCCGAGCGTGTTCGTCGTGTCGCAACCAACATGGGGAGTAGATGCGGGTGCCGCGGCAGCCATACATAAATCCCTGCAAGACATGGCTAGACAAGGTGCCGCTGTTTTGGTGATCTCACAAGATCTAGACGAACTGATGTTAATCAGTGATCGTATTGCAGCTCTTTGCGCTGGACGATTATCCGACGTACATCAAACGGAGGATGTCACGGTGCAACAGTTGGGTGAGCTGATGGGCGGTGCAAGTATTAGCGCAGAGGTGTCCGCATGATCAGGTTAGAGGCACGAGCAGAACCATCGAAGTTGATGGGTTTTGCAGCACCGGTTATTGCATTGCTTGTGACCCTGTTCGCTGGCTTGATTTTATTTGCGTTATTAGGTGTGCCGGTTGGTAAGGCTTTTTATGCGTTTTTTATAGAACCGCTGAGCAGCACCTATGGATTATCAGAACTGGGTGTGAAAGCTGCGCCTTTGATCATGATTGCTGTGGCCTTGTCGATTGGGTATCGCGCAAACGTTTGGAATATTGGTGCGGAAGGGCAGCTTATATTAGGTGGAATATGTGGAGGCGCTGTTGCCTTGTATTTCTATGAAGTTGAAAAATGGTACGTGCTACCGCTAATGACTTTGGCCGGAATTTTAGGTGGCATGTTTTGGGCAGCTATACCGGCGTTACTGCGCACACGCTTTAATGCCAATGAAATTTTAACCAGTTTAATGCTTACGTACATAGCAGCGTTGTTGCTAAGCCTGTTAGTACACGGCCCACTTCGAGACCCTGATGGTTTTAACTTTCCAGAGTCGCGTCTGTTTCATGCAGCAGCTACCTTGCCCATAATTTTCGAGGGCACTCGATTGCACATCGGTGCACTTGTCGCTCTGTTGTTGGTTGTAGTTGGCTGGGTTTTGTTATCCAGAACTTTATTGGGGTTTGCTTTAAAAGTGAATGGGCAGGCACCACGCGCCGGCGCATACGCAGGCTTTACGCAAAACCGTCTGATTTGGTTTTCCTTGTTATTTTGTGGCGCTGCTGCTGGTTGTGCAGGTTTGTTTGAAGTTGCCGGGCCAATAGGTCAGCTGCTTCCGAACATATCACCAGGCTATGGTTTTACCGCCATCATCGTTGCTTTCTTAGGGCGCTTACATCCGGTTGGTGTTGTGTTTGCCGGTCTGGTTATGGCGTTATCCTATTTGGGTGGTGAGTCTGCGCAAATCAGTTTGAATTTGCCGGTGGCGGTCACGGGTGTGTTCCAAGGTATGTTGCTGTTCTTTTTACTCGCAGCCGATGTGCTGATTAATTATCGGGTGGTGTGGGGCCGCCGAGGTACAGCCGGCCGGGGAGCATCGTTATGAGCCCTGAATCGAACATGTTCGTGATGATCGCGCTGACCATAATCTCTGCGGCCACACCCCTGGTTTACGCAGCCATTGGTGAGCTTGTGGTGGAGAAATCTGGCGTGCTTAATCTTGGCGTTGAGGGCATGATGCTGGCCGGAGCGGTCAGTGGCTTTGCTGTTGCACATGTGTCCGGCAGTGCCATGCTTGGCGTGTTGGCAGGTGTGTTTGCCGGCATGCTACTGGCCTTGATATTCGCCTTTTTAACGCTGGGTTTACGTGCATCGCAAGTGGCAACAGGCTTAGCCTTGACCATATTCGGCATTGGTCTTAGTGCGCTGATGGGCCAGGCGCTCATCGGTATCGCCTACGAGGGCATTCCAAGCCTCAACATCCCTTATTTGTCAGATATCCCAGTACTTGGACCACTGCTATTCCAGCACGATTTGCTGGTGTACGGCTCTTTTGCGCTCGTAATCGCTGTGTCGTATTTTCTCAAATACACCCGCGCCGGGCTGATTGTTCGCGCGATTGGTGATTCGCCTGAAGCGGCTCATGCGCTGGGCTACCCCGTTTTACGTGTGCGATATTTGGCCACTTTGTTTGGTGGTGCGTGTGCCGGGTTATCAGGTTGTTATCTATCAATGGCTTATGCGCCAATGTGGGTAGAGAGTATGAGCGCTGGACGTGGATGGATTGCGCTGGCGCTTGTTGTTTTTGCAACCTGGCAGCCGGGTCGGCTCCTATTTGGTGCGTATCTTTTTGGAGGAATTACGATTCTTCAATTGCATGCGCAGGCGATCGGTATTAATGTTCCATCACAGCTTATGTCGATGCTACCCTACGTCGCAACGATCATTGTGCTGGTACTGATTTCGCGTGATCGTGGCCGGATACGAAAAAACGCGCCAGCCAGTATTGGACAAGCGTTTCATCCAACAAAATAGACATAACTACTACATCGGAGAAATTGATGTTTGCACTTCCAATCTTGAAAACAGCACGCCTTAAGAAAGTTTCACTGGCTTTTGCAGCCGTATTACTTTCATTAAGCTCTGTGTCTGTCAATGCTGCCGACCCCGTTAAGGTTGGCTTCGTATACGTTGGGCCAGTGGGTGACCACGGCTGGACATACCGACACGACATTGGACGTCAAGCGCTTGAAGCCAAATTTGGCGACAAGGTAAAAACAACATTTGTAGAAAGTGTGCCTGAAGGTGCTGATGCTGAGCGTGTTATCCGCAAGCTTGCAAGCGATGGTCATGATCTCATTTTCACAACTTCCTTTGGCTACATGAACCCAACCAATAAAGTTGCAAAGCAATTTCCTAATGTGAAATTCGAACACGCCACTGGGTATAAGCGCGCAGATAACGTATCCACGTATTCAGCCCGTTTCTATGAAGGTCGCGCGGTTATTGGCACCATGGCTGGCATGATGACTAAATCGAACATTGCAGGCTACATCGCGTCTTTCCCAATCCCGGAAGTCGTACGCGGTATTAACGCGTTTACCATTGCTATGCGCAAGGTCAACCCAGACGCTGAAGTACGCGTTGTTTGGGTAAACAGCTGGTACGACCCAGGTAAAGAAAGTGATGCGGCTAAAACGCTAATTGATCAAGGTGCTGACATTATCACTCAGCACACTGATTCACCCGCACCGTTGCAAGCAGCACAAGAGCGTGGCGTTGTTGGTTTTGGTCAGGCTTCCGATGTTGCAGCCTTTGCACCAGATGCACAACTGACTGCCATCATTGATGATTGGAATCAGTACTACATCGATCGTACCCAGGCGGTTATTGATGGTACTTGGGAATCACAAGATGTATGGCACGGTATCGACAGTGGCATGGTGGGCTTTGCAGACTACAACGCGTCTGTACCAGATGATGTGAAAGCGGCGGCTGACGTTATCAAAGAAGGTATCATAGACGGTTCATTCCACCCATTCCAAGGCCCAATCAACAACCAGGCTGGTGAAGAAATCCTTGCCGAAGGTGAAGTGTTGGATGATGGTGTTCTGTTGGGTATGGACTACTACGTTGAAGGCGTGCAGGGTTCGCTGCCTAAGTAAGCGTTTTAACGTGTATCGTTTTTTGTAAACAAAGTTCGGGCGGTGTTGCATTCGCTTTCATCGCCCGTTACTTTTCATTTTTTATTGGCTAAGAACGTTCTATCGTGACTGTTTGGCGTCCTTCTCAAAGCATACTGGTAAAAGTCATTGGGCTTGTTGTACACAAGGGCCACATACTGGCGGCAGAAATCTATAACGATGATGGTGACGTCAAAGGTATTCGTCCCTTAGGCGGACGTGTTGAATTTGGTGAAACACGCGAAGTGGCTTTGCGCCGCGAGTTTCTTGAAGAGCTTGGCACTGAGATCAACATCACCGGCTCCTGGCGCATGTTTGAAAACCTCTATGGACACCATGGTGATGTGGGTCACGAGATCATCATGTGCGCAAGCGTTGGATTGTTAGACACAGCCATCTACAGTCAAGATCGAATGGTTTTCTCAGAAGACAGCGGAGCGGAAACCATTGCGCGTTGGTTTTCGGTAAAAGAGTGCAAACGCGGCGAAGTTGCGTTGTTTCCAGATGGATTAATTGATATTTTGTAGCGCAGCAGATTGGTACCGATCTGTGCTCGACGGAAGTTACTCACAGCTATTGCTACACCTTACGATAAGGAGTCCGGATGAAGCCAATTCAATTGATTATCACTCTCGCGTCGCTCATTACACTTGGCGCGTGCGCCGCTAAGCCGGTTGTCGTTACAGAAAAGGTGTTGCCAAAGAATTCAGAAATTTTAATTGGCGAATTTGGCTACTGGAAACGCGATTGTTCGAACCGTCATTTTGATATTTACATTGAGGAATATCCGAAAGAGGGTGATATTCGGTTTGAAGTTGGCTCTTTGATCATTACCGATAAAGCCATTGCTGGCTCGCCCAATGGGTGTGTGGGCCAATCCATCAAATCTAAAAAAGTGATTTACATACCCGACCCTGATTTTGTGGGCGACGATACAGTAAGCTATGTGGTTAAATCATCGAAATTACTGGGCGACAGAGCTTATGATGTCAATATCAACGTTGAATAATACAGTTACGGTAGTCACATGATTACTGTTCATCACCTGGAAAACTCGCAATCAATTCGCATATTGTGGTTGTTGGAAGAGCTAGGTATGGACTACAACATTAAGCACTACGAGCGCAACAAGCGCACATCACTAGCCTCACCTGAATTTAAAAAGTTACACCCAGTCGGCACCTCACCGATAATCACCGATGGCGAACTTGTACTGCCCGAAACCAACGCGATTATTCAATACATCCTTGATAGAGTGGGTGATCATGGCTTAGTGCCCGAGGTAGGTTCACCGGAACGAATCTCATATTTGTACTGGTTGCATGCGGCGCAAGGGTCGATTGTGCCATTGATGTATATGCAATTAGTGATCGGGCGGCTGGCTGTTCGTGTGCCGTTTTTTTTGAAACCCATGATGCGAAAAGTGGTGGCGAAAACGAATCAGTCGTTTTTGAATCCGAAGCTGAATAATTTTCTAAGCCTAATCGAACAACACCTGTCGCAGCACACCTGGTTCGCCGGTGAGACCTTCACCGTTGCAGATATTGTCATGGGGTATTGCATGGAAGTCGCCGTAGTGCGCAGTGGCATGGATTCGCGTTATCCCAACGCGCAGCGTTTTCTAACCCAAATGCGCGAGCGCCCAGCCTATAAAATGGCACTTGAAAAGAATGGTGTGTTTGAACCACTCGCGTTCTAGTAATAATGTTTAAGATCATTGGTCCCGAACTCGTGCAGCTGGTAAATTCGACCCGCGCGTGCCAATCCAAAGTATAAGCAAGGCGAAAATCAAGGAGAGCATCGATCCACCCAGCACACCCAGCTTCATGCCGTTTGCATAGGCTTGGTCAAGGTTCTCGTACGCCAGCGAACCTATAAAGAAGCTCATGGTGAAACCAATACCGGTTGTCACTGCAGTTCCATATAAAATCATGAAATTTGCCCCTTCCGGCATGGATATAAGTTTGCTTTTTATACCAAGCCAAATTGGAAGAAATACGCCGAGTTGTTTGCCGATGAACAAACCTAAAGCAATGCCAAGAGTGAGTGGGTTCAGTAGCATATCCAGGGTCAGGCCTTGCAGGGAAACACCCGCGTTCGCGAAGGCGAATATTGGCAAGATTGCATAACCTACCCAAGGGTGAAGGCTATGCTCGAGTGATCGAAGAGGCGAATCCTTTCGTTCAAGACGTTGATTTGGTGCCATGCGGGCCAGTGCAGCTTTAGGCCTGAGCGGTATTGTGAGTGCAACAATGACTCCCGCCAATGTAGCGTGCACACCACTTTTTAATACGGCTATCCAAATTATCACGCCTACTAGCACGTACGCAGCAATTCGCGTAACGTTAAATAGATTCATGGTTACTAAAACCACAATGCCTAGTGCTGCTACACCAAGTGCTTCAACCGACAGCTCACTCGTGTAAAACAAAGCAATAACAACAATAGCTGCAAGATCATCTATGATCGCCAACGAGGCGAGAAACACCTTTATCGATAAAGGTATTCTTGAGCCAAACAACGATAAAACACCCAAAGCAAATGCTATATCGGTAGCCGATGGTATGGCCCAGCCTTTAAGGGTGGTTGGGTCGCCTAGGTTGAATGCCACGAAAATTAACGCTGGAATGATAAAGCCACCGATGGCGCCGATGACCGGTAGTGCCAACTGACTTCGGTTAGATAATTGGCCCTCTAGTACCTCCCGCTTCAATTCCAAACCCACCAATAGAAAAAACACGGCCATAAGACCATCGTTTATCCAAAGTAGTACAGACTTATCGATAGATAAGGCGCCAATGATGACAGCAGCTCGTGCATTTAAGATGGACGACATGGTTTCTGCTAACGGAGAGTTGGCAACGACCATCGATGCAGCCGCGGCTAAGAACAATAAAATTCCAGCTGCCGCTTCCAGTCGAATGAAGCGTTGTAAGGCATTTTTTGGCATGTGTGTCTCAGCGATTGCGGGTGAATTAACTCATGTTAGCGGCAATCCGTATGATCGATATAGTCGTATTTAATTGTTAGTTACATCGATAAAAACGATGTTATGTGAACCGATTAAACCTCCAGTTGTGTGTAAATGAAGTTATGCGACATTTGAATTACAACCATTTGCTATATTTTTGGACTGTTGCCAGGGAAGGCAGTATTGCTAGAGCCTCGGAGCAGCTTAATATTACGCCGCAAACCATTAGTGGTCAGTTAAAGCTATTAGAAGCGCATGTGGGCGATCCGCTTTTTCATCGAGTCGGCCGCGGCTTGGAGCTTTCTGACACTGGTCAGCTCGTTAAGGGTTATGCGGATGAAATTTTTTCACTTGGAGCAGAGCTCGCACAGCAGGTAAAAGAGC